>CALVCO010000006.1 GCA_944326095.1 uncultured Erysipelotrichaceae bacterium
ATTCTTCCATATTCAAATGAATTACCAAAAGAGCTATATTCAAAAACAAAAGATCAGAAGAATCGCAAATAATGATGCGAAACCTCTGATCTTTTTATATGTATTTTATTTGACGCTTACGAATATAAAGCCGTTCTTTAAAAATAATTTTATTGCTGGATTGTTTATAGAGATATCATCATATAAAGTAGTAATACCATTATTTTTAGCTGCATTGCATAATAAATTTAAAGCTTTTGTTCCATAGCCTTTATGGCGATATTTTGCATGGATGATAATGCTTGAGATATAAATATTTCTTTGATTGTCATAATAATAAGCTACTTCCCCAATGAATTTGTTTATTGATTTATCTAATATATATCGATAGTAGTGAGTATTAGTATTTAGCCATTTATTGTACCAAGTTTGCCATTTATCTTTAGGAAAATCTATGGTTCCACCATAGTCTTTATTATATTCCATGGTATCTTGATCATTTAATAATTCTTGGCGAAACCATAAATCTTCTATAGTTGGTTTATATAGTGTTATCATTTTTCTTTTTCTTTGAAATAATATAAATTATTCCAGTTAATACTATGGCGCTTATTGATACAATAATACCTTCTTTTAATAATGGTATTTGATAATCAAATTCAATATGATATGTACCTTCATCTAGTTTAAAGCCGATGAAGCCTAGTTGTACTTTTTCATAAGTTATTTCTTCACCATTTACTTTTACAGACCATCCATCATCATATGGAATAGAAGTGAATACATAGTTGTGTTCATCGTTGATGGTTATATCAGCGCTTATATGATCGTTATTGAAGATAACATTCTCAAAGTGGGTTTTAGTTAATTCTTTAAAATCTTGAGAGTATGTATCATCTAATGGTTCTTGGTATAAACCTATTTGGGTACCGTAACCATAGACATCTTCTCCTTCGATAACTACTTTATCTATTGGTTCATAGATTGGAATATCAATATAATTGAATTGCCATAAATCATAAGTATTTACTACCTCATTATTTAAGTAGGTAGTTATTTTTACATTTGGAATACCATAGGTTTCAAAATATAATATGATATCTTGTACTGGTTCATTGAATTGATATTCTCTATAAGTACTATCTGGTAGAATTGCTAGTAGTTCTAGATTGTTTGGTAGTTCATAAGTGGTATTTGGTGAATCTTCGGTTATTAGATATTCTTGCATTAGTTCATCTTGTTGTAGATAACTTAATTCACTTAATACTGATTTATTAATTGTTTTATCATAGGCAAATCCTAGTTCTATATAATTTTTATTTTCATATATTTTTAGACCATTTTCGTATTCATTGATTAGTTCATAACCATATGGTATAGGAAAAAATTCATCAAAAGTATAATAATATTTAGCGCTTAATAGATTATATATTGTATTTCTTCCTACTAATTGAGGCATATTCCATGTTGATTTAAAACGATTTAAGAATTCTTCTTGATTAGTATTATATACTGATTCATAGAAGGCAAAACCAGCATAACCATTGGCCATAGGTTCATTGGCACTTGTTACGGTAAATTTATCTTCTTCATTTAAATTTACATCATGTCTATCATACATTATTCTATAGAAACCATCATCTTGAATAATATTACTAATTGATGTGGTGGAGATTGGTAGATCATATATCCAACTATCAATTGGTTTATTGTTTAAATAATAGATAGTTCCTGAATAGATTGTTTCTAAAGATAGAATAAATAATAGGGCTTTTTTTGGTAATTTATTTTGAAAGAATAGTAAATATAGAATTATTAAAATTATAATTATTATTGATGATAATGCTAGTTTTAATAAATTTCTATTAGTATTTAAATTGAAGAAGAAGGAGATAGCTAGCGCTATGATTATGATAGAAATGGTAATAATTGAAGTGTAGATAAGATATTTAGAATTAATATTTTTATTATCAATTTCTTCAATTATTTTTACATTTATCATTACTGCTAATAGATAGAACATATAGAACCATCTAGTATCAATAGTTGCTTGAAATAGATAATAGAATATTTTAAAAGATAAAAAGATTAATAAAATAAGTGTAAATATTAAATAGCTATTGCGAATAAATTTATCTTTTATTTTAAATATTAATGGACATAATAGAGGTGTTATGATTAGACAATATAGACTAGTTACGCCACTCCATCCCATGAATGGGAATTTATCTGTAGCAATAAACATATTGGCATCTAGTTTTTGCATTACTGGGGTAAAGAAACTAGTGATTACTTCATATAATTGTTTTAAAGTAATTGTATCTGTTATGTTTAATGTTGTATTGGAAAAGCGTGGCATGCTTAATACTAGATAAGCACATGGTAATAATATAAAGGCACTAATTGCGATGCCTAGTAGTACTAATAGAGTAAATTGTATGGCGGATATAATTGTTTGTTTTAAATTTAAATTATCTTTATTTACTATTAGATATCTAATTAAAGTATAGATAAATAGAAATGGCATGAATTGATATAATAGGAAATAATGACATATGCCTAATATGCCTATGGTAATTGGAATGCCAATTATTTTTTTATCTTGAATGAATTTTTCAACAAAATATAATACTAAAGGATATAATACTAAAGCTTTAATTAATTGTTCAGCTTGTAGATAGAATATACCATAACCACCAAAGGCGATGATGAATGAACCTATTAGTCTTGCTTTAGAATTATTAGTTAATTTAGATAGCCAAATGTGGGTAAAGATAAAAGCTAAACTGTATTGAAAGATGGTAAAGATTAAAAATAAATATTTGATAGAATCTCTAGGTAATAGTAGAGATATCCAAAATAGTGGATTAGATAAGAAATAGAAGACATAGGAGAAGTTATTGGCTCCTAGTCCTAGACTCCAATTAAATTGATTAAGATTACCATTATGGAATTGAGTCCATCCTCCTAACCATAATTTATAAGTTAATTCATAGGAATCACCATGGGTAATAATGATACCATTATTAAAAATAATAAATGGTAAAAACATTAAAATGGCTATTATTGTGATAAAAATATATAATTTATAATTGTTTTTTATTTCTTTTAACATGTGTATCACCTATTAACAGTTATAATTATAGCTTAAATTTGTTATAATTATAAAGTCTTTAGGAGAAATTAGAAGATGATAGATAAAATTAAAGAAAAATTTTTTAATAAAGAATTTCTTACTTTTTGTTTTATAGGGGTAATTAATACTTTATTAGCGCAATTGATATATATCTTTTTAGTAGCTTATGATTTAATGGAACCAGGAATGTCTAGTATTGTTGGTGATGTTCTTACGATTGCGGTTTCTTATGTATTGAATATGAAACTTACATATCATGAGAAGATGTCTCTAAAAAGTGCGATTAGTTTTCCAATAAGTTATATACCTGGAACAATTATTAATGCGATTATTGTTTTAATTGTGGTAGATATCTTACATTTTCCAAAAATATTTGCGAAGGCTATTTCCTTACCAATTACTATTCCTTTGAATTTTATTTGTGTTTCCTTAATTGTTAAATTGACGAAGAAAAAATGATTAAGAAGTTAATTATTATTTTATTATTTTTAATTAGTGGTTGTAGTGATTCTAGTATCAAACCAGAAAATATGGAAGTAGTTAAGGATAGTCAAGATGAAACATATAATTATTTAAATCAATGGTTAGATAGTTTTATGCATGATCAGGATGAATTATTAAGTGAATATGATGGTAAAGCTATTACTTGGTATGTTGATAGTGGGGATGCTAGTATTGTTGATAATAAGCTAATTAAAAGTGAAACAGCTGATGAATATGAAAAGATTAGTTTAAAGGCTATAGTTGATGATACGGCTTATGTCTTTGATAATATTTGTTTATTAGATATTATTCATGGTTATTTAATTAGTTATTTTAGTAATGATGAAGAATGTTTAAAATTAGCTTATACCTATGATGGATTACTATGGTATGAAGCAAATGATCAAAAATGTGTAGTTAGTGCTAGTATTGGTACTAAACGTCTTAGAGATCCTTATATCATGCGTAATAAAGATGGGGGATTCTATTTATTAGGTACCCAAGGATATGATAATCCAGAAATTTATGTATGGGATAGTAGTGATTTAGTTACTTTTAATAATGAAAGATTATTAAAAGTAAATGAATCTACTAATGAAAATAAAATGAGTGAAAAACAAGCATGGGCTCCTGAAGGTTTTTATGATCGCATCATTGATAAATATGTAATCTATTGGAGCTCACCACAAGACAGTGGTATGTATTATAATTATAGTAATGATTTAAATGATATTAGTTATCCATCTAAATTGTTAGATCCAGGCTTTGTAGTAATTGATGGTACAATTTTTAAAGATGGCTATGATTATAATATTGTCTTAAAAGATGAAAGAGAGCCAATGGAAGAATATAGTCAATTATTTGTTGGTTATAGTGATAGTGATTATCTAGGTTTTAATGAATTTAATATGAATTATATTACGGGTCATCAAAGTGAAGGGCCATTTATTATCTATCGTGGTTATAATTATATTTTATATTATGATGATTATACCCGTTTTAAATTTAAAGCTTTATATTTTGAAAATTTTAGAGAACATGATTTTGAAGAAGTATTAGATAGTGAAATTATTAGTTCAGTAGGAAATGTTAAGCATGGAAGTGCGATTGCGTTAACTTATCGAGAATTTCTAAGAATAAATGAAGTATATAACATAGAGTAGGAGGCAAAGATGTTTAAGAATTATCGGATGAATCGTAAGATCTTTATTTTATTGATGATCTTAATCTTTATCTTTTTTGGATTTATAACTTATTTAACTCCCTTAGCAGGAGATGATTGGGGATATGCCATTACGGGAATGACTCAAAATCCTTTTATAGCTACCTTTAACCAATATTTTAATTGGTCAGGACGTATTTTAAGTGAGTTATGGGGTTATTTAATTGCGCCTAATAAGTGGGCTTGGAATATTATTAATCCTTTATTATTTACAGGTATATTCTTTTTTATCTTTAAGATAGTTGAACCTAAAAGAAATGTTATCTTTAGTTTTTTAGTTGTAATCTTTTTAATGTTATCAGTTAAAGATTTTGTGAGAATGCAAACCTATACTTGGATTATGGGTACTACTTATGTAATTCCTTTATTCTTACTACTTGTTTATACTTATTTATTAAAAGTTATGATAATTGATGGTAAATATCAAAAATGGATGATGGGTGTTGGTATTATCTTAAATATCATGATTTGTCTATATATGGAAAATGCCGCGGCTGCATTAGTAGTTGCGAATATCTTAGCTTTAATTTATTGTTTTATTTTTAAGAAAGAATTAAGAAGTAAATTAATTATCTTTTTAATTTGTAGTATTATTGGTATTTTAATTGTTCGTTTATCTCCTGGTGCTATTTATCGTTTAAATAATGAACATCCTGATTGGGTACAAATGAATATCTTTGAACAGATTAGTACTAATTGGCCGAATTTTTTACGTTTTACTTTTTTAGATAATAAATATTTAATATGTATCTTAAGTTTAGTATTATTTACTTTAGTTATTATTAAAAAAGATCGTTATCCTTATGCAAGATGGCATATTGTTATTTTAGCTACCATTTATTTTTTAGGCTTTATTCAAAGTATTAGTGCTAATATCAATAGTATTCTTAAAATTGATTTTTTGAATATGTTATATGATATTAATTATCCTTTTTGTAATATTATAATTAGTATTTTATTAATAGCTTATATTATAGCGGTTATTTGGACCTTATGTTTTTATTTAAATGATGATCAAAAATATTTAGGTTTATTTATTTTAATGGTAGGAGGTAGTGCGAATATTGCGATGTTACTTTCTCCCATATTTGATTCACGTAGTTCATTATATACTATTTATTTTTTAATTATGTTATGTGCTTTATTTATTAATGAGGCTACATATAATATTAGAGCTAAACAAGTACTTGTATTAATTTTAATTGTTTTAAATTTAATGCAAGTAAGAACTTATGTATATAAATATATGTTAGTTAATCAAATTAATAATGAGCGTAATGAACAAATTAAATATTATCAAGATCATCCTGAAGAAGATGAAGGATGGTTTGTTAGATATCCTATTATGACTATTCATTCTGGAGATGTTGAAGATTGGGATACTTTCCATCAACAGGTATTTAAACAATATTATGGTTTAAATCCAGATATGACTTTACATTTTTATTATAAAGATCAATATTAGAGGTTAATATGAATTATTCAATTATTAGTAAATATCGCGGGCATATCATGGGTTTTGCGACCTTGTGGATTGCTTTGTTGCATGCTTCGATGTGGTTTCCTATTGAACCTATTAATTGGTTTAAATTAATTGGTCAAGGGGGCGTAGATATCTTTCTATTCTTATCGGCTTTTGGTTTATATTATTCTTATCAAAAGGATGATAATAAAATTCATTTTTGGAAAAAACGTTTCTTAAGGGTTATTCCTATATTTATTCCTTTAGCTTTACTTAGATGGTATTATAATGACTATTCTACTACGGATGGTTTATTGATGCTTACAACCTTATTATTTTGGATAAGTGGTCAAAGGGAGACTTGGTATATATCGGCTATAGTGCCTTTATATTTAATTACACCTTTTTATTTAAAGCATTTTAAAGGGAAAGAATTTAAGTATACACTTATTGCGATTATCTTAACTTTTATACTTAGTATCTTTTTCTTTAAAGGGCCTTATATTGTATTTTTTGCTAGAGTTCCGGTATTTTTCTTAGGTTTTTATGCTGGATATTTAGCCTATAATCAAGTAAGTATTACAAAGAAACATTGGTTGATGCATATAATAGCCTTTATTGTAGGTTTTGGTATTTTAAGATGGGCCTTTGTTTATACTAATGAATATATCTTATGGGACTATGGATTATATTGGTATCCAATGTTATTAGCTGGTTGGCCTTTATGTTTATTATTAGCGAGTATTTTTGATAAATTAGATAAGTATCATGTACCAGTAATTACTAATGTGTTTGCGAAAGTTGGTGTAGTTACCTTAGAATTTTATTTATTGCATGATTTAATGCTTAAATTTATGACTAATATTCTTACTATTAATCCAATGTATTCAGCATATGGTATAGTCTTAAATGTCTTAGTAATCTTTATTACTTATTATATATCTTTATATTATCATAATGCCTTTAATTGGCTTAAAAAGCATATTACTAAAAAGATAATTATTTCCGGGGGAATAGTAATAGTTATCATTGGAATTATTATTTCTAGTATTATGATTGTTAGAAATAATGATAATAATCAAGTAGTTATTGAAGAAGGTACGACTTTTGAAGTTACTGAAGTAGAAACAAGTGAAGAATTAAATGAATTTATTTATATGTTTCCTGAAGTTACATATAAGACTACTAATGTTAATGAAATACCTGTCTTAGAAGCTTATGTAGATGATGGTAATGTTAAACCCTTAGTATTTTTATTACATGGGGTAACTGGCTATAAAGAAACCTTTGGTTATTTATTAGGAATGTTTGCCCAAAATGGTTATCATGCCGTAGCTTTTGATGCGATGAGTCATGGCACACGAAATGATGGAAGTCATGCTTTCTATGATATCGTCGAACAAACAGGAAAAGATACTGAAAACTTATTAGCTTATTTTAGTCAAAATGAACTAATCGATGTAAATAATTATGGGGTAGTTGGTTTTTCTATGGGTGGAATGAGTGCTTATTGGTTAAGTGCTTATGGTAAATATATGCCTAGTATTATTGCGCCAATTGCTTCCACTAGTAATTTTGAAGCTATTAAAGATTTATATTTAACTGATACTTATGTAGAAAATGGACAAACTAGTGAAGATACTAGTAAACATAGTGCTAATATTCGTTTATTACAAGATATTAATCCAATAAATAAAATTGAAAGATTTGCTAATACTTTTACTTTAATATGTCATGGTAGAAGTGATGAATTAATTCCATATACTATTGATGAAAATTTTTATTATCAATTAAAAGAAAAGGGATATAATGTCCAATTAAATTTACTAGATTGTGGACATATTATTCCTAGTGAATTTGTACCTGTATTAATTAATAAATTCAATGAAGTATTAAAATAAATGTTATAATAATTGAAGAAATGGGGATATAAAATGGTATTTAGCTCAATAGCTTTTTTACTTAGTTTTTTTATGATGGCTATAATTTATTATTTTAGTCATATGTCTTTTAGAAAAGGGCTATTAGTATTATTTAATACCATTTTTTATCTTTTAATGGGTATTGAAGGTTATATTTATTTATTACTAATTACTTTAATTAGTTATTTAATAGCTAAATTAAAAAAAGTAAATTTAACTTATATTTTTATTATTATAATTTTATTATTTTTAGCTATTACAAAATATTTTAATAATTTAAATATTATTATTCCCGTAGGTATTTCCTTTTTTACTTTTAAAATAATTAGTTATTTATTAGATATTAGAAATAATAAATATGATCATGTAAATAATTTTTTTGATTATTACAATTATGTTTTTTTCTTTGCCCAAATAATGTCAGGGCCTATTGAAAGATGTAATAATTTTATTAAGGGAATTAATAATTTAGATCGTCAATTAACCTATGAAGAGCTTAGAAATGGCTTTATTATGTTTATTTTAGGCTTATTTGAAAAGATAATTATTAGTGCTAGATTAAGTGAAGTTGCGAATAATATATTTGTTAATAGTCATGATTTATATGGCATATATATTTTACTTGGAATATTTTTATATGGCTTACAGATATATACGGATTTTGATAGTTATAGTAATATGGCCATTGGTTTAGCTAAGATGTTAGGTATAAATACGATTAGAAATTTTAATGTACCTTACTTAGCTAAAAATCTAAGTGATTTTTGGAAAAGATGGCATATATCTTTAAGCTCTTGGCTAAAAGATTATATTTATATTCCATTAGGTGGTAATCGTAAAGGAACTATAAGAAGATATATCAATGTAATGATAGTTAGCTTAGCTAGTGGTATATGGCATGGGAATAGTGCTAATTTTGTTATGTGGGGAGCATTACATGGTATAGGTCAAATAATAGCGAATATTTTTCATATTAATATTACCAATAAAATAAAAGTAGATAATAAGCTATTAAAATTAATTGGTAGAATTATAGGAATAATTATTACTTTTATATTTGTTAATATCTGTTGGTTATTTTTTAGACTTGATTTTAAAGAAGCAATTATTTGTTTAAAACATTTATTTATTTTTGATAATTTTAGAATTGATTTAGCTATTTTAAATATTACTTATCTAGAATATATAATATTATGGCTATTAATTATTTTATTATTTATTAGTGATTTATTTAGATATTTTACTAATGGAATTGATGATTTTGGTAAATTGCCATTTGTTGTGAGATGGATAGTATATTTTAGTATAGTATTTTTATTTGTATTCTTATTTCCTTATGGAGGAAATTATGTAACTGATTTTATCTATAGTAATTTTTAGGGGTTATTATGTTTAAGACGATATTTAAAGCTGGTTTTAAATTGACTATCTTAATTGGCTTCGCAATTTGCGTAGCTCTTTTAGCTTCTAAACTTAGTAGACCTTATACTTATGAACAAGCGGATAATACAAAAAATAAGGTAGATGGTTTCTATGCTTTAAAGGATAATACAATTGATGTATTAGGTATTGGTACAAGTCATATCTATAGCGCTTTAAATCCTGGTATATTGGCATATTATACGGGACTAAGTTCCTATGATTTTGCTGGACAATGTCAACCAATGGAAATTACCTATACTTATTTAAAAGAAGCTTTAAAGACGCAAGATATTAAACTAGTAATATTAGATATTTTTGCATTGAGTGATGAAGCTAGTTCATGTCAAGTAAATGGAGCATATCGTGCTAATATTCAAGATTTAAAAGCTAGTAAAGAAAAATTAGCTGCTTATAAAAATATTTATGATCATAATTTATTAGAAAATTTCTTTGATATATCTTTATATAGTAATCGCTTAGCTGATTTAGATATTCCTACAATGCAAAAGATATTAACTTATAATCAAGATAAATATTTTGGTTATACTCCTGTATTACCATATTCAGATATTATTTGGGAAAGGCCTCCGTTTGTTGCAAGTGAAGCGACTAAACCGATTGAAAGAAGGTGGCAAGCCTTTGTAAATATTGTAAATACTTGTAAAGAAAATAATATTTATTTATTAGTAATTAAGACACCATATTATATATCCCAAGAAGATGCGAATATTTATCGTAATGTATGGGATTATTGTGAAGATAATGATATCAATTATATTGATTTTAATTATTTGATGGATGAATTAAATTATCAATATGAATTAGATGGTGATTTATGGCATGCAACAGTTCCAGGATCTTATAAGATTACTAAATATCTTGCAGAATTCATCAATAATAATTATGAAATAGTAGCTAGTAATAATTATCAAGAAGAATATAAAAATATCTATACTGAAAGTTTACAAATGATCTTTAAGACTAATAAGCATTATTATCGTCTACGAGAATATATGGATTATTTTGATGTAAGTATCTTGATATATGATCGTGATCATTGGTTTAGTGAAAATCAAGATTATCTAGTATATCGTAAGGGTAGTGTCTATCCTGATCGTTATCTTAGTTTTAATAATCATAATGTTGAAATCAAAGAAGATCGTAGTGTATATTTTGATAATGAAAAGGTATATGAAGCTAATAATGAATTTTTAATGATAATAGTAGATGAGTTAAGTGGAAATATTTTAGATATTGTAAATGTAGATAACTTGATAAGGGAGTAAATATTATGAATGTATATGATTTTGATGAAACGATATATGATGGCGATAGTACCGTAGATTTTGTAAAATATTCTTTTATTCATCGTCCTAAATGTTTAATATGTTTACCTAAAATAGCTTTTATAGGTTTATTATTTGTTTTAAAGATAGTAGATAAGATGACCTTTAAAAAGACTTTATATAGTTATTTTAAATATATAAAAGATATGGATGATTTTGTTGAAGAATATGTTAATAAACATATCAAAAATATTAAAAAATGGTATCTAGATAATCAAAAGGAAGATGATTTAGTTATCTCCGCTTCTCCTTTATTTATCGTTAAAAGCTTTTGTGATAAAATAGGAATAAATAATTGTATGGCTTCTAATGTTGATCCTTATAATGGAAAATATAGTGGGGATAATTGTTGGGGAGAAGAAAAAGTAAGAAGGTTTAAAGAAGTTTATCCTAAGGGAGAAATTGATAATTTTTATTCAGATTCTTATTCAGATACCCCATTAGCTAAATTAGCTAAAAATGCTTATATCGTAAAGGGTAATGAGCTTAAGAAATGGTGAGGTAATATATGAGTGTTATATCATGGCAATTTATCTTATTTGTGGGAATAGTTTTTATATTAAGTGCATTTGCGAATAATAAGTTAAGAAAACTTATTATTTTAATAGCGAATGTCTTTTTTATATTATCTTATGGTAAATTAATACATCTTATTTGGTTAATATTATTGATTATCTATAGTTATATGATGTCAATAATAATTCGTAAAAATAAGAATAAATATATTTTAATTTTAAGTATTATTCCTTTAATAATTAGTTTAGCTTTCTTTAAATATTGTGGACTATTTGGCTTTACTAATATTATTATGCCTTTAGGTCTATCATTCTATACTTTTAAAATTATTAGTTATTTATATGATTTATATAAGAAAAAAGTTAAAAGAAGTGGATTATTAGACTATGCAATCTATGTGAGTTTCTTTCCAGTAATAAGTGCTGGGCCAATTAATCGCGCTAAAAGCTTTATTCAACAATTAAATGCTCCATATGTATTTAATTATCGAAGTAGTAAAAATGGTGCTGTATTATGTGCCTTAGGTATGTTTCAAAAGATGGTATTTGCCGATTACTTAGGTATTGTATGCAATAATATCTTCGCAAGTGAAGTAAAAGGTATTAGTCTATTATTTGGCGTTATATTATATGCTTTTTATATCTATATGGACTTTGATGGTTATAGTAATATCGCCATTGGTATTAGTAAATTATTAGGTTTTGAAATAGATAGAAACTTTAAGACGCCATATTTAGCTACAAGTATTATGGAATTTTGGGATAGATGGCATATATCATTAAGCTCATGGTTAAAAGATTATATCTATATCCCATTAGGTGGTAATCGTAAAGGAACACTTCGTAAATATATCAATATCATGATTGTATTTATCATCAGTGGTTTATGGCATGGCTCTACCTTAGTATTTTTAATATGGGGTATAGGTCATGGTATCATCAATATCCTTGAAAATATCATTAAGAATATTTTTAAGAATGTTGAATGGCCAAGTGTTATAAGCGGTATTGGTAAAATTATTGGTATTATAATTAATTTTATGCTTGTATCATTCTTATGGATATTCTTTAGAAGCGCAAATATGAATGAAGCTATAAGCATTATCCAAAATATCTTTAATTTTAATGGCTTAACTATTGATATAGCTACTATTGGTATAACAATTAAAGAATTATATTGGATAATGATAATAATTATTATCATTATCATTAGTGATATTTTACGTAATCATACTAATATGATTGAATGGTTAGCTAATAGGAATTTTATAATTAGATGGGGCTTCTATATCCTTTTAATCTTTATAACTTTGATATTTGGTATATATGGTCCAGGATATAATGCATCTGATTTTATTTATGCAATATTTTAGTAGGTGATTCTATGATAAAAAATATTTTTAAAATTTTATTTAAAGTAATATTAGTAATCTTAATACTAGTAGGAAGTTGGGTAGTTTTGACTCCTATTTTTCGTTATGATGAAAGTAATGAAGGAAATCAATTTAGAAATCTACCTAATGATATTTTAGATATTATTGTCTTAGGTTCATCTCATGCCCAATATTCGATAAATCCAGCAGTTATATATACTGAAAGTGGTTATTATAGCTATGTTTTAGGAAGTGGTTGTCAACCAATGAGTATGTCTTATCATTTCTTACAAGAAGCTTTAAAGACCCAATCACCTGAAGTAGTATTATTAGATGTATTTACTATAATGCCTTCACGCAGTGTTTGTTACGCCGATGGAATGTATTATAATGCAATTCAACAAATGACTGGTAAAAATCGTATAGAAGCAGGTCTAGCAACCGAAAATGATGAAAAGAAATATGAATATACCTTTGATTTATTAATGAATCATAGTAAATGGAAACAAGATAATTTTCTTCAAAAAGAAGAAAGTGATGAATATAATAAAAAATTAGGTTATGTTAATCAACAACCTCAAGAATATGTTTTTAATCATTTAGTTCCATTAGAAAAAGGTGATACTCAAATCAATTTTAGAGAAAATGATTTACAAGCATTAGATGATATTATTAATCTGTGCACAAAAGAAAATATTCAATTAATCCTTTATAAATCAGCAGTAGATATTGATCAAGAAAATTATGATTACTTGCAAGCTATTTGGGATTTAGCTGATCAAAAAGGAATTGAACATGTTGACTTTTTAGCCCTAGCAGAAGAAATTGGTTTTACGCTAGGTATGGATGGTGATACTTGGCATAATAATACCTGGGGAGCGCAAAAAACTAGTAAATACTTAGCGAATTATATTAAAGAACATAATTATGTAACAAATCATCAAAATAATGATGTATATGAAAAAATAGTTAATGATTTATGTGAAGATACAGCTAAATGGTTATTTGAAAATAATGTAGATATTTATCAATTATTAGATTATGCAACTAAATATGATTTAACTATGATTGTTAAATATAATGGTTCTAATGTTACTTCTATTGGTGATTATGAAAATCAATTATTACAATCAACAGGCATTGATTTTGATTTTATTAATAATCGTAATCAAAATTATTATGCGATTATTTCTAATCGTGAAGTAATTCAATCTAGTAATGAACCATTTGTTACAAGTATTAATGGTACTAATGTTGAAATATCACCAGTAAAAATAACGGTTGGTAATAATACTTATGAAGATCTAGGTGAATTAGAAATAATATTCTGTGGTAATGATTTTAGTTGGTTTAATGAAATGCCAATTGATTATGCGACTAGATTCTTCTGGAAAAATGGTTGCGATGGATGGAATTGTGGAGTATAAAAAGAGTTAATAAATAGATACCCAAGGCTTTTAGCCTTGGGTATTTTACAATATAGATATTTCTTCAAGTAAAAAATCTATTAGATTGCAGTGATAAAATCCGTTATTATCATAAAAATTATGGGGAATATCCATACGGATTATAACCTTTTTAAAGAAATCTCCTGTTAGTTTTAAAGATTGTAGTTCACTTTCTTCTTTTTGTTCGGTATCCATTTGATATGCGGATTGAATATAGATACGATGGTCACCATCGTTTACAACAAAATCAATTTCTCTTTGTGTTCGGATATTTTTTATCCGTTGTTCAACTACACCAACATCTACTGAATATCCTCTTTTTAATAATTCATTATATATGATATTTTCCATGATATGTCCTGGGTCATATTGTCTATAATTTAAACGAGCATTGCGAAGACCTAAATCTGTATAATAATATTTATTAGGATAATCGAAATAAGACTTACCTTTTATATCGAATCTTTTTGCCGTTTCTATAAGAAAGGCATCCATGGTATGAGTTAAATAAGAGGATACTAAATTGTTATTAATTGATTCGTGGCGCATAGAAGTTAAAGCATTAGCAATCTTTGTTGGGTTGGTAAGTGAGCCAATCTGTGATGCAATATAATCTAAAATGGCATTTAAAATGTCTTCCCGTTCTAATTTGTTACGTTCTACAATATCTTTCACATATACTTCTTCAAACAAATTGGAAAGGTAATTTTTTTTATCTTTTTCGTCTTTTAAAGCAACAATGCGTGGCATGCCACCGTAAAGCATATATTGGTCTAATGCTGTTCTTTTTTCGCCACCAATATAGGTGTAGAATTCCTTGAATGATAGCGGATATACATGAATTTGGGTGGCTCTGCCACGAAACTCTGTTGCAATGTCTTTGGAAAGCATTTTGGAGTTGCTTCCAGTTACATAGACATCTAAGTTTTTATGGGCTTTTAGTTCATTGAGCATATCATATATAGTAACTTCAATATCATAATTTTCTTTATCTTTAACTTTAATTGTGTTTTGCACTTCGTCAATAAATAAATAAAAATTTTCGCTTTTCTTATTATTAACTATATTTTCTACATAGTCACAAAGGGTAATAGGATTACGAAATTTATAATTTTTTCGTTGATCAAGTTCCAAACGAATAATATTTTCTTCTTTTACTCCTTGAGATAGAAGATAGTCATTAAACAAATCAAAAAGAAGTACGGATTTTCCGCATCGACGTATGCCTGTGATAACTTTTATTTCGCCATTCCATATATTGTTAATCAGACGGTTCAAATAATAATCGCGTTTTATCATAATATCACCTCTAACTTTTGCCATATCTGCCACAAGATATAGATAATTATACCTTTTTTGGCTCTTATATTCAATAAAGTATCTATAACTTTTGACATTTATGCCACAAGTTAGAGATAAAAAGGCAAGTAGTTTGATTTCTACTTGCCTGAATTATTTACATCACTATTGATATATTCTTGAACAAAATATAATGGACGATTTTTTGTTTCATCAAAGATTCTTCCTAGATATTCACCAAGAATTCCTAGAACGATTAATTGGGCACTTCCAAAGAATAGGATTAATATTACCATTGATGCCCATCCTCTTTCTAGATTAGGGTCATGAGTGAATACCATGAATAATACATATATGGCATAGCATAATGCGACAATGGCGGTGATGATACCAAGATATGTTGCCCAACGTAAAGGAGCAGTGGTAAATGAGGTTAGACCTTCGATAGCGTAATTTATCATCGTTTTATAATTATATTTGGTTTTACCTGCTATTCTTGCATCTCTTTCAAATTCGATTTCGGTTGTTGGATATCCTACCCAACAGAATAGTCCTCTTGCAAATCTATGGGTTTCTCTTAATTTTTTAAAGCCTTCGACCGCTCTTCTTGATACTAGACGATAATTACCAACATTTTCGGGCATTTTTACCTTGCCACTTGAAGCAGAGAATACTTTATAGAACATCTTGGCAGTGAATTTTTTCATCCAGGTTTCACCATCTCTTGATTTTCTTTTAGCATTCACAACATCATAGCCTTCTTCATATTTTTTTAACATATCAGGAATGATAGATGGTGTATCTTGTAAGTCAGCATCCATTAATATAACGACGTCCCCTTTAGCATAATCCATACCGGCCATTACCGCTATTTCATGTCCAAAGTTTCTTGATAATGATACAAAGGATACTTTAGGATCTTTTTGACAAATATCTCTTACAATATTTGGGGTATTGTCTTTAGAACCATCATTGACAATTAATATTTCATAATCATAATTAGTACATCCTTCTAATACCCCTTTGATAACTTCATAGAATCTTTGAATAGATTCTTCTTCATTATATGCTGGAGCTACTACGCTTATTACCTTTTTCATATCTTCCTCCTGAAAATTTATGCTATATATAGTATACTCTATAGGGAAAAATATATGCAAATTATAATTTTTTTTAAGTATTGTTAAAATTTTGATATACTTAAAGAGGTGATTAACATGAATGAACTTGTTAGTGTGGTTGTACCAATATACAATGTAGAAAAATATTTACCTAAATGTATTGATAGTATCATTGGACAAACTTATAAAAATTTAGAAATTATTTTAGTTAATGATGGTTCTAAAGATCGTAGTCTAGAAATATGTAAAAATTATATGATTAGAGATTTTAGAATCAAAATTGTAGATAAGCCTAATGGTGGTTTAAGTGATGCTAGAAATGCGGGTATTAAACAAGCTAGTGGTGAATATATTTGTTTTGTTGATAGCGATGATTTTATCAAAGAAAAAATGATTGAAGATATGTTAACAACCTTATTAAAGGCCAATAGTGATATCTGTGTTTGTGATATGGAATATCTTTATGATAATGGTGATTTGAAATTTGCTAGTGGTGGAGAGTTTAAAGAAGGTAGCGTTTTAGATAATCCTGATTTAATGATTATTAATAATAGTGCTTGTAATAAATTATATTCATTATCATTATTTAATGATTGGTTATTTCCAGTTGGTAAATATTATGAAGATTTAGCTACTGTTCCGGTATTATTATATAAAGCTAATAAGATTTGTAAGGTTAATGAGCCTTATTATGTATATTATCAAAGAAGTGGTTCAATAGCTCATAGTGCAAATTCTAAAATATTTGAAATTTATGAAGCTATTAATAGATGCTTAGAATATGTTAAAATAAATGGTGGAGATGCTAGATTAATTGCTAAACTTAATAGTTTATATATTATTCATGGCTTAGATTTGACTACTATTAGAATTAAAGATTTTGATGATAAGTCATTAAGGGTAGAATATTTAAAAGAGAATATGAAATATTTAAATAAATATTATCCTAAATATGAAGAAGATGGTTATTATCGGAATTGTAATTTAAAAAAGAAAATTATCTTTAAATTATTAAAGAAGGGAAAATATAACTTGGTATTAAAGATTTATGATAGATAAGCGAAAGATTCTTTTTGTAAATGATGAGATGCGAATGGGAGGCGTAGCTAGAGTTTTAAATACGCTTATTTTGTATTTGGATAAAGATAAATATGATATAGATTTATTGATTTTGCATCCTCATGGTACATTGATGAAAGAAATTCCTTTAAATATAAATATTATATATGGTACAAGTTTTTTTGATACGGTTGATGAGTCTTTAATTGAATTATTAAGAAAATTTCAAGTTTCTAAATTGATTAAGAAGATACGCTTGTTATTTTATATGAAGACGGGTCTTATTAAAGGTAAGATAGTTAAAGAGCGTAAGAAGATTTTAAATAAACAATATGATGTTGAATTAGCTTGTAAAGAGGGCTTTTGTACGATTTTTACAGCTTATGGCAATAGTTTGAAAAAACTTAATTGGGTATTAACTGATTATAGTGTTTGTAACTATTCTAAAAATCATATGAAATTAGTTAAAGATGCTTTGGCTAATATCGATTTAAATATAGCGGATAGTAAGCAGGCGATGATTGCTTATGAAAATGTATTTGGTGTTAGTAATGGTACTGTTATTCATAATTTAATGGATGTTGAAAAAGTTGTGAATGGTATTAAAGATAAGAATGCTTGTATTGTTGATACGGATGGTATAAATGTTATAAGTGTGGCTAGATTTCATCCTCAAAAGGCTTTAGATCGTTTATTATACGCACATAAATATGCGATAGATAGAGGAATAGACCATAATCTTTATATTATTGGTAGTGGACCACAAGAAGGTTTATTAAGAAAAATAGTTAAAGATAATAATTTAAAAAGAGTATTCTTTGTAGGTATTAAACAAAATCCTTATGCGGATATTGCTAAGTGTGATCTTTATGTTTTATGTAGTAAATATGAAGGCTTTGCAACCGTAATTAATGAAAGTTTAATTGCAGGAACACCAGTATTATCTACACGTGTTAGTGGTGTTGATGAACAAATTATGGAAAAATGTCATGGTTGGATTTGTGAAAATAATCAAGAGAGTTTGAATATTGCTTATTATGAGGCTTTAAAAGATCCTAAACGTTTACATGAAATGAAAAAGGAATTAGAGACTTATTATTATCCAAATGATGAAATATTAGAACAATTTGAGGAGGTTCTATGATCAAAAAGATTATTAATGAAAAGGTATTAATGTGGTCAGTTATCTTATTGATAGCTTTACAACCACTTATTGATATGGATTATTTGCTTTATGATTTTCTAGATCAATTTGGTTTACCTAGAATTTCGACGATAGTTAGATTTATTATTATTCCATTATTGATAGTTTTAACTTTTTATTTAAAAGATAAAAATAAGAAAAAGACAGTTATTTTAGGGGGAGCTTATGTTCTTTGTTTAACTGTCTATTTTGCTTTACACGGAATGCAAGCTATAGATTTATATCCACGTTTAATGTTGACTAGTAATTTCTATTTTAATTGGTTTCAAGAACTTACTTATATTTTGACTTTAGTATTACCTTTTGGGCTTATATATTGTATTTATCATTTACATTTTAGTGATAAGATAATTCGTAATATTACTTATTTTATGTCTAGTATTGTAGCTATTCCAATTTTTATTGGCGATTTATTTGTATTTGGTAAAAGTACTTATTATCAATATACGGTAGCTAATTTCTTTAGTTGGTTTAATGGCATATATGAGACATATCATCCTCGTGAATTAGCTAGTAAATTCTTTTTTAATGAGGGTAATACTATTGGTATTTTGATGTTTGCTTTATTACCTTTATTATATTATTTCTTTAGTAAGGCTAATAATAAAAAAGAGAAAATATTGGTTGGTATTCTAATTTTAATTCATAGTTTATCAATGCAAATATTGGCAACTAGAGTAGCAACCTATGGAGCTGTATTGATTCCGATATGTTTCTTGATCCTTTATTTATTTGATTGTTTTATCATGAAAAATCAAAAGATTAAGATTAATGTTGTAGCTTTAACTAGTGCATGTATTATCATATTTGCCGCTATTTTACCATTTACCCCAGCCGTAGAAAATCAAAGAGTAGATGCAGTAAATGATTTAGCCTTATTAGATAATGGGGTAGCTGATGAAGGTAGAGAACTAGTAAAAGATGGAGAAAATTTAGTTCCTGGTAGTAAAGAATATTTAGATTTCTATACTTATATGTTTGAAGAATATGGCATAAGAGGTAGATATGCTCAAAGTATTTCTAAAGAATATTATACTGAATGGTATAGTTATAAATTTGATCCTAAATATTGGACGGATGTTTTATTCTTACCACTTGAACAAAGGGTAGGAGGAAGAAATATCCAAACTTTATTCATGGATTATAAGTATGAAAATCTTACTTTTGAAGAAAAATTCTTAGGTATGGGATATTCTACTTTTATGAATGGTTCAATTCTTTTAGAAAAAGATTTTGTGCAACAAGTATATACTCTAGGATATGTAGGAGAAGTATTATGTTGTTTACCTTGGGTAGTTATTACTGGTATTGGAGCTATACTTGTCTTAATTAAATGGAAGAAGCTAATTAATCTAGAAGTGATGGTACTAGCTATGGGGGTTGTAGGAATGCTAGGTTGCGGCTTTATGTCTGGTCATACTCTTGATCAATTTGTTACTTCAATCTTTATGGCAATGTTAGTTGCAGTATTGCTTAATAGAATAAAGGATGCTTATAAAAAGGAAGATAGTCATGAATAGACTTAGTGTAATCGTACCTTGTTATAATAGTGAAAAATATATAGGAAAATGTTTAGATAGCTTAGTAAATCAAACGATGAAGGATATTGATATTATCATTATCAATGATGGTTCTACAGATAATTCCTTAAATATTATTAATGAATATGCGAATAAATATCCTAATATTAAAGTTTATACTAAAGAAAATGAAGGAATAGCTGAAGCGAGGAATTTTGCTTTAGATAAAGTGGAAACAGCTTATTTTGGCTTTTTAGATAGTGATGATTATGTAGAGAGTACTATGTTTGAAAAGCTATATAACAAAGCTATGGAAACTAATGCTCAAGTTGTTGTATCTAACTTTAATTGGGTAGAAGAAGGTAAGCTTAGATTGGAAAAAGAAGGTCCATATGAAGCTCATCAGGATATGATGGTTAAATTGTTTGCTTCATTATGGAATAAAATTTATGATACTAATTTTATAAGAAGTACTAATATTCGCTTTCCTAAGGGTAATCGTTATGAGGATGCTTACTTTCTATATTGTTTAAGTGCTAAAGTGGAAAGATTAGCTTTTGTAGATGAAGCCTTTGTATATTATGTTCAACATGGTAAAAGTATTACGCATACGAATAATCATGAAGTTAAAAATATGATTACGGTATTTAAAAAAATTGTTGAATATTATCAACAAATTGGAGAATATGAAAATTATCATGATGAACTTGAATATTTACATATTAAATTTTTCTTGGGTAATAGTTTTTTACGTAGTGCTAAAATTAAGGATCCTAAAGATCGAAAAGAGACTATTTTATTAGGTTGGAATTTATTAAATGATAAATTTCCTAATTGGGCAAAAAATAAATATTTAAATATTTTACCAGGTTTAAAAAATAAATATTTTAAAATTGTAAGAAGATGGAATATATTATTTTTTGCATGGTTATTTGGAAAATTAGAAAAATAGTAACTTGTTAAGAATTAAGAAAAAATAATATATTTTACTTTTTAAGTAATCTATAATAAAATATCAAAGATATGGAGGAAAATTATGAGCTTGTTATCAGTCGTTGTACCATGTTATAACGAACAGGAAACAGTTTCATTATTTTTTGATGCAACAAGTAAGATATTAGACCAGATGGATATGGATTATGAAATAATTTATGTCAATGATGGATCTAAAGATGATACTTTAAATGAATGTATTAAATTATATGAAAAGCATCCTGAGGTTATAAGAGTAATTGATTTTAGTCGTAATTTTGGTAAAGAAGGTGCCTTATTAGCAGGTTTAGAAAATGCTAAGGGAGATTATGTAACGGTGATGGATGCTGATTTACAAGATCCTCCTAGTTATTTACCTTTGATGTTTGAAGAATTAAATAAGGGTTATGATGTTGTAGGTACTAGAAGGGTATCTCGTAAAGGAGAACCACCTATTAGATCATTTTTTGCTAGACAGTTTTATAAATTAATAAATAAATTTACGGAAGTAGAAATTGTTGATGGTGCAAGAGATTATCGTCTAATGACTAGACAAGTAGTTGATTCAATATTAGAACTAAAAGAATATCATCGTTTTTCTAAAGGCTTATTTGTATGGGTAGGCTATAAGACGAAATATTTAGAATATGAAAATGTTGAAAGAGTAGCAGGCGAGACAAGTTGGAATTTTTGGGGCTTGTTGAAATATGCGATTGAAGGAATAATTGCTTTTACGGTTGCACCACTAAGAATGGCAACTTTTATGGGAATTATCATTTCTTTTATTGCCTTTTGTAGTTTAATATTTGTGGTTTGTAGAGCTTTAATATTTGGAGATCCTGTTAGTGGTTGGCCAAGTATGGTTTCCATTATGTTATTTTTAGGTGGTATCCAGTTATTAGCATTAGGTATTATCGGTGAATATCTTTCTAAGACTTATATGGAAGTTAAGAAAAGACCAAATTATATCATAAAGAAAATATATGAAAAGGGAGGAAAACATGACTAAACAAACAAAAAGAGTGCCGCTTAGTCCTGAAGAAAAAGCAAGAAGAAGAAAGGCCAAAAAAGTAAATAATAATATTACTTTTGGGATAATTATTTTATCGGTTGTGGTCATTGCTTTCTTCATATTTAATATTTTTTCAATAGGATTAAAGAAAAGTGAGAGTGGTAGTGGAACTACTTTAGCTGTGGATAAAGGTCAAAAGTTATCTAATGATCAATATGAAATTGGTAATAATCCTACAGATGTACAAAAGGAATATTTTAATGAATTATCTAATGCAGTAGAAGCTAATGATCCAGAAAAGATTGCTGAATATGTAGTTAAATCATTTGTTTCTGATTACTATACTTGGACTAATAAAGACGGTAATTATGAAGTAGGTGGAGTGCAATATATCTTTGGTACAAAATTTACAGCTTTCCAAGAAGAAGCTAGATGGACCTTCTATTCAGATTTAGATTTATATATTACCCAATATGGAAGAGAAAATTTAATTGAAGTAGCTAGTGTAGAAACTTCTCAACTACAACCTGGAGCAACTTCAACAATCAATGGCGAAGAATATGAAGGTTATTATTTAGAAGCAAATTGGACTTATAAGGATTCTAGCGCAATCGATGTTAGCAAGTTCCAAAATAGAGCTTACTTTGTTGTCGTAAATAATAATGGACGTTATGAGATTACAGAGGTTCAACCTCTAGGAAATGATCTAACAGGAGGTGAAACTGCTAATGAGTAATAATAAGAAATCATCTAGAATGAATCAAAATTTAACTTTAAATATTGTTTTAGCAGTTATTTTAGTGCTTGTAGATCTAGGTATGATGTATTTAATGTATACATTGACCTCATTCTCAAATTTAAGTAAATTAATATTTATTATTATAAATGTTGTTGTTTTAATTTTATTATTAGCTTTAAATTTCTTATTTATCGCTACTATTAAATCACGTAAGAAAAGTTTATTTAATACAACAATAATCATTACGGTAGTATTAGCTATTTTATCAGGATATGGTACTTATGCTTCATTTACCATTAATAAAAATGTAGATAAGATTGTAGTAACAGGTGAACAAACCGAAATGGTAGAAGCTGCAATCGTAGCTAAAAGTGGAATAGTTGATATATCTGATTTAGATGGTAAAAATATTGGTTATGTAAGTGGAGCAACTTATGCCGATATTGGTAAATCTAATTTGGATGCAGAAATTAGCGCAAATTATGTTGAATATGTAGATATCAATACATTATTTACTGATTTAGTAGCGGATGAAGTTGATGCCGCTATCATGCCTAGTAACTATGTAGGATTATTCGAAGTAGTAAGTGGTTATGAAGAAGCCTTGGCTAGTGTAAGCACAATTACTTCATATAGTGAAAAGGTAACTGTAAGTGTAGAAACATCAGATAAAGATATTACATCTGAACCATTCTCTATCTTAGTACTTGGAGTAGATGAAGGTAGATCAGATGCAAATATGCTAGTAACAGTTAATCCAATTAGTTTAACTATTACAATGACTTCAATTGCACGTGATAGCTATGTACCTATCGCATGTTATTCTGGTCAAGCAAGTGATAAATTAGGACATGCTAGAGTTCAAGGTATTCAATGTACGATTGATACGATTGAAAATCTATTAGATGTTGAAATTGACTACTACTTTGAAAGTAATTTCCAAGGGGTTGTTTCAATTGTAGATGCCTTAGGTGGTATCGTAATCAACAACCCATATGAATTCACAGGTCAAGACTCATCAGATGAACGTGGTCACTATACTGTATGGATTCCAGCAGGTGAAAATGTACCAGTAAATGGTGAACAAGCTTTAGCATTTGCTCGTGAAAGACATTTATATGCTTCAGGAGATTTCCAACGTCAAGCAAACCAACAACATGTTGTTGAACGTATTCTACAAAAAGCTATGGAAACTCGTGACTTAAATAAATTATTAAATGTATTAGATGCAGCTGGTGATAATGTAACAACAAATATCACAGTAGATCAATTCATTTCTTTATTTAATTACATTATAGAAAAAGCAAATCGTTATTATGACCAAGACAATATTATAAATATGTTTAATATCGTTGGCTCAAGAGTAACAGGATATAACTCAAGTGTATGGTCAGAAGCTTCACAACTAGCAATGTCAATTGTAAGACCATATGAAGGATCAATTGTCGATAACCATGATTCAATCGTCAGAAACTTAGACTTAAATAGCGAAATTGATGCATTACCATATTTCTATTGGAATGCTAAGTTCGAATATATTCCACCAAAAATTTCAAATGAAACATATTCTGAACAAATCATCCAAGCAGAAACACCACAATCTTATTGGTGTACAACAACTGGTGGTACATGGGATGGTTCAGCATGTGCATGTCCAGCTGGAGAATTTGTTGAAAATAAAGGTTGTGTTCAAGACAGTGCTTCTAACTATACTGAAGTTAGTGCTTGTCAAGCAGCAGGCTTCATCTGGGATGAATCAACTAATACTTGTGTAACTACATGTCCAGAAGGAACTACTTCTGATGGTAAATACTGTCGAGCTACTAAAGCAGATCCATCAACTTATACTAATGAAGCAGATTGTATTAACAATGGTAATAAATGGGATCCAACAACAGGTAAGTGCTACGCACAATGTCCATCAGGAACAAATGATAATGATGGCGATGGTAAATGTAGTGCAACCCAAAAGAACCCAAGTGATCACAAAGATCAACAATCTTGTATAGCAGCAGGATTCAAGTGGGATAAAGCAAAGGGTACTTGTGTACAAACTTGTCCAAGTGGAACAACAGATAAGAGTGGTGTATGTGAAGTTTCAACAACTACAACTCCACCTACAACTAGTCCTAGTCCAACGCCGACGACTAGCCCAAGTCCTTCACCAAGTCCAAGCCCTTCACCAAGCCCAAGTCCTTCACCAAGCCCAAGTCCTTCACCAAGCCCAAGTCCTTCACCAAGTCCAAGCCCTTCGCCTAGTCCAAGTCCTTCTCAGGATCCAGTAGTGCCAAGTCCTAGTACAGAACCGGAAGTTCCTGTTGACCCACCAGTTGATCCAAGTCCAAGTACAGATCCTGGAAATGGAGAAAATACAACAGAAAATGGAACTAATGGTACAGAGGAAGTACCTGTAACAGCTTTTAACAATTTATTAAAAGATGGAATATTTAACAGAATTAGTTTGGTGTATAAAGCAAATAATTTGTTGAAGTAGATATATAAAAGGCCTTATAATTAAGAGGCCTTTTTTTAACGGAGAAACTTATAATGAGAATAATTTTAGCATTTATTTTTGTGAATTACATTGGCTATCAAATGATAAATTATGGAGCGTTAAATATATTTAAGAGCCTTATCTTGTTAGGCACTTGTATTTTGATAAACTTCTTATTTAAAAAAATGCCAATTAAAAGATATAGGATTAAAAATCCAATAAAATTAGAAAAGTCTAATAAAAATTATTTTATTGTTGTATTTGTTACACTTTTATTGATTAATTTATTAATGTCATTTGTATTTTTTCCAGGTATATATGCTTATGATACAACATCATTATTATCGGAATGGAAACGAGGTTATTTATATACTAATCAACCAGCAATTTATACATTATTTGTTGGAGCTGTTTTAGAATTAGGTTATTACTTATTTAATTCTTATCAAATGGCTGGATATGTTGTTACAGTTGCTCAAATTATTATTTTTGCATTATGCAATGCTTATTCTATATCTTTTATATTCAATAATTTTAAAGTTAATATTTTTATTAAAATTATTGTTTTAATAATGTTTGGATTAATGCCATATAATAGCATATTAGCAGTTTCAATCACGAAAGATGTTATTTTTAGTGGTTTATTTGTAGTTTTAATTGTAATCATGCTTAAAATAATATATTTTGAAGAAAATAAGAATAGCTTATATATTGGATTAGGAATAATTAGTATTATTTTGATGCTACTAAGGAAAAATATGGTAATAGTTTCTTTATTGTTTTTGGTGTTGATAATTATATGCAAAAATAAGAACAAAATAATGCTTATTAAAACTTTAATAATTAGTTTAATAATTACTATTAGTCTATCTACTTGTGTTGATTCTTTGTTTAGAAAAAGCGATTATGCACTTTATGAAACACTTAGTGTACCACTTAGCCAACTTGCAAAAGTAAGCGTAGATCATTATGAAGATTTTTCTGGTGAAGATAAAGAAATGGTTTATAAATTATGGGGGAAAGATCAAACTTATCTGAATTATAGTCCTTATTTATCAGATAATATAAAGCTTCCTAATTTTGAATTTTTATTAAGTGAATCTGATAATTTTCAAGAATTTGTTAATTGGTGGATTAAGATGGGACTTAAATATCCTAAATCTTATGTTGAAAGTTTTTTAAGTCAAAATGTTGGTAGTTGGTATATTTTTGATAAAACTCATAGTCAAATATATGATATTAAATATTATGAAGGTAAACCTGTTACAGAATTTAATGGAGTTTATGGTTATTTACAAACTTTTTGTTTTGAAACAGAATATCCAATTTATGAAGATAGCTTGATGCCATCTGTAAGAGATACAATGGTTAATTTTGTATCAAATAATCATTATCAAGATTTATCTGTAATTTGGATATTATTTTCTCCAGCGCTGTATTTTTGGCTGTTAATATTTAACATTTATTTCAAAAGATATGATAAGAAAATAATATTAATTATGTCATTTATGTTAATAACATGGATATCATATTTATTTGGACCATGTACTTTAGTTAGATATATGTTACCAATAATGAATGGAACAATAATAATTACTTTGTTTAATTTGGGGATTAACAAAACCAAACCTACTATACATAATTAGAGTATTTTAGTTTTTTAAAATATATTAAATTTCCGAAATCGGAAATTTTGACAGAAAAATATAAAATAAATCCGAAATCGGAAATTTATTTGACTATTTATCCTTGCTTTGCTATATTTTAGGTGAGGTGGTTATTTATGATAATTCGCAAAAATTATTTAGATAAACTAATTTCATGGAAAGAGCATGATATCATTAAAGTTATTACTGGAATTAGAAGAAGTGGAAAATCTACATTGTTAAAACAGTTTCAAGATTATTTGAAAGATAATGGAATAATGGATGAACAGATTATTTCAATTAATTTTGAAGATTTAAGATATGAGAATTTGTTAAATTATAAAGCTTTATATGAATATATTGATGGCAAAATAATTTCTGGGCAAAAGATGTATATATTTTTAGATGAAATTCAAAAAGTTTCGGAATTTGAAAAAGTAGTTGATAGTTTGTATATTCAAGAAAATATTGATGTTTATATTACAGGTTCTAATGCCTATATGCTTTCTTCAGATTTGTCTACATTTTTGTCTGGACGTTATGTAGAAATTTCTATGTTGCCTTTATCTTTTAAAGAAGTTTATGAAGAAAAAGGTGGGGATAAAGAAGAAGTTTTTTATCAATATTTAAAATATGGGGGATTTCCATATCTAACAACAATTTCTTTAAATGATGAGAAATTGGATATGTATTTGGAAGGTATATATAATACGGTTATTGTTAAGGATATAGAGGAAAGAGAAAATAGGAAAAATAATGATCCAAATAAAAGAAAGATTACTAATATTGTGCTATTAAAAAGTATTGCTAAATACTTGGCTAGTACAATTGGCAGTATTATTTCGGTTAAAAATGTTACAGGTTATTTAACTTCGAGTGGTAGAAAAGTTTCTTCAACAACTGTAGATGATTATATGGAAGCTTTAAAAGAAGCATTTATTTTTTATCCTGTTGAACGTTTTGATATATCTGGGAAAAAGATTCTTAAAACATTGAATAAATGGTATATTGTTGATTTGGGTTTGAGAAATTATATGTTGCCCAAAAAAAACTATGATTTAGGATTTTCTTTAGAAAATATCGTATACTTTGAACTACTTCGAAGAGGATATAGGGTTAATGTAGGAAATATAGAAAATACTGAAATTGATTTTGTTGCGCAAAAAAATAGTGAGATCATTTATTTTCAAGTTACAATAAGTTTGATTGATCAACAAACTTTTGAAAGAGAATTATTTCCATTAAAGAATATTAAAGATAATTATAGAAAATATGTGTTAACATTGGATAAATTTACAATTGGTAATTATGAGGGAATTGAAGTTGTTAATGCGATAGATTGGCTATTAAAATAAAAGCTAAGGTGCTAAATAACTTAATATGTAAGTATTATAGGCGTTTTTTATGATACAATTAATAAGGTTAAAGGAGATATTTTATTATGAAAGGTATCATTCTTGCAGGGGGTAGTGGGACTAGATTGTATCCTATTACTAAAGTAACAAGTAAACAATTATTGCCAATATATGATAAGCCGATGATTTATTATCCCTTATCTACTTTGATGTTGGCGGGAATTAGAGAGATTTTAATAATTAGTACACCACAGGATTTGCCTAATTTTGAAAGATTATTGGGTGATGGTAGTCAATTTGGTGTTAGTTTTTCTTATAAAGTGCAAGAGGTTCCTAATGGATTGGCTCAGGCTTTTGTGTTAGGAGAAGAGTTTATTGGTCAAGATGATGTTTGTCTAGTATTGGGTGATAATATTTTCTATGGTCATAAATTTGGTACTACATTGCGTAGAGCGGCTAATAATAAGGGTAGAGCTACTGTTTTTGGTATTCATGTTAATGATCCTGAGCGTTTTGGAGTTATTGAATTTGATGAAACTGGTAAGGTTTTATCATTAGAAGAAAAGCCTGCTCATCCTCGTAGTAATTATGCGGTTGTTGGTTTGTATTTCTATGATAATAGAGTTGTAGAATATGCTAAGAGTTTAAAACCTAGTGCTAGAGGAGAATATGAGATTACCGATTTAAATAAAATATATTTAGCAAATGGTGAACTTGATTGTGAATTGTTTGGCCGTGGTTTTACTTGGTTAGATACAGGTACAGTAGATTCTTTAGCACAAGCTAGCAATTATGTAAAAATCATTGAAGAAGTTCAGGGTATAAAGATTAGTGTTCCTGAAGAAATTGCTTATTATAATGGTTGGATTGATGAAGAGGCAATGTTAAAGGCAGCTGATAGCTATGGTAAGAGTCCATATGGTGAACACTTGCGTAAAGTTGTGAGTGGTGCTGTGCAGACAACATATAATAAAGGTGGTAAATAGTGAAGGTAGTTTTTATTGGTTGTGGTTATTTAGGACATAATTTAAGCAAGGGCTTAATTGATAAATATGATGTGACAATATTAGGAATTGATAGTCCTTATGTTCAATATTCACCATGGTTTAGATATGCCGATGTCTTTGATATGGGTACAATGATTAATCAGGATTTACAAGATGCGATTGTCGTTGATACCGTTAGCTTGGTTGGTAATCGTACCACTAGTGATAACCCAGATAAATTATTGCGTAGTATTAAATATAAATATCAGGGCTTATTGGATGTTTTAAAGGCTAAAGGAGTTAAACGGTTTATATTTCTTAGTAGTGGAGGAACTATTTATGGGGATAGTGAAATGCCTATTAAAGAGGAACATGAATTGAATCCTAAAAGCTTATATGGTAAAAGTAAGATGATGCTTGAAAAATTAATTCAAGAGAGTGGCATTGATTATTTAATCTTAAGACCTTCTAATCCTTTTGGTGGTTTTCAAATTACTAATGGACAGGGAGTTATTCCTATATTAATTAACAAAGCTTTAAATCAAGAACCATTTGATATGTATGTAGATAAAAATAGTGTTAGAGATTATTTCTATATTGATGATTTTGTAGATATTTTAGATAAATTAATTGAAAAAGATATTTCTAGAGAAATATTAAATGTTGGTTCAGGAGTTGCGACATCTTTACAAAATGTTATTGATTGGGTAGAAAAATATACTGAAAAAAATATTATAATCAATGAAGTTGAAAAAGATGAGACTGCTGTTAAGAGTATTGTTTTAGATATTAGTAAGTTATCTAATTTGATTGATCATCAAAATAAAGTTAGTTTAGAAGAAGGAATTAAATTAGAAATTCAAAGAATAGAAAGAGGACATTAATGAAAATTTTAGTGACAGGTGGAGCAGGATTTATTGGTGGTAACTTTGCTCATTATATGACTAATACTTATCCAAATGATGATATTGTTGTTTTGGATGCTTTGACTTATGCTGGTAATTTAGAAACTTTAGAGCCTATTATGAATAAACCTAATTTTAAATTTGTTAAAGGGGATATTCGTGATCGTGCATTCATTTATGATTTGTTTGCTAAAGAGAGATTTGATGTAGTAGTTAATTTTGCAGCTGAAAGTCATGTTGATCGTAGTATTGAAAATCCTGGTATCTTTGTAGAAACTAATGTTATGGGAGTTCAAGTATTATTGGATGCTTCTTTAAAATATAATGTTAAAAGATATCATCAAGTTTCTACTGATGAAGTATATGGTGATTTACCATTAGATCGTAAAGATTTAATGTTTACAGAAAAGACTCCATTACATACTTCTAGTCCATATAGTGCATCTAAAGCTAGTGCGGATTTATTGACTTTAGCATATTATCGTACATATAAACTTCCAGTTACTATTTCTCGTTGTTCCAATAACTATGGTCCATATCATTTCCCTGAGAAACTTATTCCTTTAATGATTAGTCGTGCTTTGGCTAATGAGAGCTTACCAGTATATGGTAAGGGTGAAAATGTGCGTGATTGGCTTCATGTTCATGACCATTGTACAGCAATTGATTTAATTATTCGCCAAGGTAAAGAAGGCGAAGTATATAACATTGGTGGACATAATGAAAGAACTAATTTAGAAGTAGTTAAAACGATATTAAAACAACTTAATAAATCAGAAGATTTAATTCATTTTGTTACTGATCGTCCTGGTCATGATTTACGTTATGCTATTGATCCTACAAAGATTGAAACTGAATTAGGATGGAAACCAGTTTATAATTTTGATACAGGGATTAAACAAACAATTGATTGGTATTTAAATAATAAGAGTTGGTGGGAAAATATCATTAGTGGTGAATATCAAGAATATTATGCTAAGATGTATAAAGATCGCCAATAGGAGGTTTTATATAATATGAGTTATGATGTAATCATTGTAGGTGCAGGATTTGCGGGTAGTGTTATGGCCCAAAAATTCCATGAAGATGGTAAAAAAGTTTTAGTAATAGAATCTAGAAATCATATTGGGGGTAATATGTATGATTATATTGATGAAAATGGGGTTAATCGTCATCAATATGGTCCCCATATTTTCCATACTAATAGTAAAAGAGTTGTTGATTACTTGAGTAATTTTACCGATTGGTATCCTTATGTGCATAAAGTGTTAGGTAAGGTTAATGGACATATTGTGCCTATTCCTTTCAACTTAAAATCTATTGAAGATTCTTTTGATGCTGAAAAGGCCGAAAGATTAAAGAAGGTTTTAGTTGATAGCTATGGTATGGATAAAAAAGTTCCTATCTTAGAACTTAGAAAAAATAAAGATCCTAATGTAGTAGAATTAGCTAATTATATATATGAATATGTATTTAAGTATTATACGATGAAACAATGGGGCTTAACGGTTGAACAGATTGATCCTAATGTTACTAATCGTGTTCCTGTTAATGTTAGTTATGATGATCGTTATTTTGCGGATACATATCAAATTATGCCTAAAGAAGGATATACTAAAATCTTTGAAAAGATGCTTGATGGTATTGAAGTTTGGTTAAATACTAAGGCTAATGATGTTTTACATGTTGATGTAGAAAATAAGAAAGTATATTTTCAAAATGAAGAATTTAAGGGTATTTTAATTTATACTGGGGCAGTTGATGAACTATTGGATTATCGTCTAGGAGAGTTACCATATCGTTCTTTACGTTTTGATATTGAAACGCATGATGGAACATATCAACAAGCTACAACTATTAATTATCCTACACCACATAGTCAAAACGCCTTTACTAGAATTACCGAATATAAATTAATGATGGAAAATTATCCTGAAGATAAGACTACCATTGCGATTGAATATCCTTTAGCTTATGATCGTAAGGCTTATGAGGGTAATATTCCTTATTATCCAATTTTTACAATTGATAATCAGGCTAAATATGATCGCTATTGTGATTTGCTTAAAGGTATTGATAATTTATATTTATTAGGAAGATTAGCTGAATATAAATATTACAATATGGATGCAATAATTGACAAAGCATTAGATTTATATGAAAAAATTAGATGAGCAATCATCTAATTTTTAAAAAGGATGTATATGAAAATAATAAAGATTTTTTTAGTATTACTATTAATGATTAATTTGGTTGCTTGTCAAAAGGAAACTAAGGCAATAACTAATCTTGAGCAACCTTCTTTTGATAATGCTTTAATTGTTGAAGGAATGGTTGAAGATGCTTATAGTATTGATGAAAAGATAATTGAAGTTGGTAATAAATTTAGTTTTAGTTATTGGTTATTAGTAGATGATATTGATAATAATGCTTCAATTATTAGTTTAAAAGATGATAATAATACTTATGAGCTTATAGGATTTAATAATGATAATGGCTTAACTTTATTGAAAGATGGAGAAGTGATTATTAGTAGTGATATTTATTTACAACCTAATATTTATAATCAATTAGTTTTGACATATGATGATAATTTAAAAGTATATTTAAATACTGAGTTAGTCTTTGAAACAAATATTGATAAGATGGAAGGTATGCAACTAATTATCAATGATGAAGGTATAGAAGGACAAATAGAAAAGATTAATGTCTATGAAAATATTTTAAATGAAAATGAAATTATTGATGATTATGAATATATGCTACCTTATGTATATTTATATGATTTAAAATTTAATGATATGGATAATGTTAAAGAGGATTTTTGGTTATATCCAGAATTAATAATTGATGAAAAAACTTATCCAATTACTTGGACTAGTAATAATGAAGATGTTATTAAACCATATAGAAATCATGGGGTAATTACCTTTCCTGAAGTAAGTACGGATGTTATTTTACATGCAAGTGTTGTAGTGAATGATATTACTTATGAACATGATTATAAATTTAGAGTAAATGCTAAAGATGATATACAAAGCTTATTACAAGGAGATGTTGATTATTTAGTAAATGAAATGGGTTATATAGCTAATAATGGACAATCATTAATTACTATGGGTAAAAATGGTAGTAATATCAGTTATGAAGTAATTGAAGGTAATGCTTATATTCAAGATGGTATTCTTTATAAAGATAGCCAAGAAGAAAAAGTTATGATTAAATTATCCGCAACCCTTACCTTAGGAGAATATAGTCAGCAAATTACTTTTGATTTATGTTTATTAGATGAATATGTTGGTTATATTATGAGCTATTTTATTAATAATGATAGTGAAGATGAAAAAGGGGCTTTAGCTTATAGCTATGATGGTTTAAATTGGACAGCTTTAGATAATTATTTATTAAGTAGTGATATTGGTTCAACTAGAATAAGAGATCCATATATAGGAAGGGATAAAGATGGTAATTTTATTATTTTAGCTACTGAAGGCTTTGATAATCCCAATATTTATATTTGGAAAAGTAATGATTTAATTGAAATGAATGAACTTAGTTTGGTTAAAGTGGCTTATCCTAATGAACATTTAAAACTTACGGGAGAAAGAGCTTGGGCTCCAGAATTTACATATGTTCCTAAAGAAGATTGTTACTATGTTTATTTTAGTGATCCTCTTGATGAAGATAGTGGTAGTATCTACTTTGTTAAGACCAAAGATTTTATTAATTTTAGCTATCCTAAATCTTTACTTAATGTAGGTTATCCAATAATCGATGGTACGATAATTTGTATTGATGGCATTAATTATATGTTCTATAAGGATGAAAGAGAAGGAGCTAAGACTATCTTTTATGCTAGAAGTAATGATTTAACATTAGGCTTTGGAAAAGCTTATGATAATAAATTTATCTTTGAACAAAAAGAAATTGAAGGACCTTTTGTCTTTAAGAATATTCATGGAGATAATTACTATTTATATGTAGATAATTATCCTAATCAAAAATTCTATGTAGCAAGCTTTAATAATCTAGGAGAGAATGCAGATTTTAATTGGTTAAGTGAAGAGGAATATCAATTACCTAGCGAACAAACTAGACATGGTTCAGTTATACCTGTTACTCAAAAAGAACTTGATAGAATTTTGCAAAATTATAGTTGACAGATGAGTTAGTCAATGCTAACATATAGTTAGAATTAACTAACTGATGGTGACCTCCTTGTCTTTAGACACCATAATTGGTTGGTTAGTACTAAGCTTAAAGCAGTTTGTATACTTATCTTGATCAACTTTAAATCTTTCCTTTTAACTAATTATCTTTGCTTTAAGTACAAAAATAACGGTGTTAATGTATATATAAATACAAACAACACCGTTTTTTATTTAGATATGTTCAACTAGCATAATTACTTCATTAGGAAATAGCTGTTGTAAATGTTTAAAAGTAGAAGGACTAGTTGATGATGTTTTATCATGAAGATAAAGATCTAAAGCTTCTTTAGCATATTGATATGCTTCTTCTAATGTATCTCCTTGGGTGAAGCAACCTGGTAAATCAGGGAATTCAACCCAATAACCAATTTCATTTGAGTTGGCTTGATGAAATATTGCAGGATAGTTGATAGTAGACATATACATACACCTCTTCTTTCTAGGAATATTTCATTATATATGTATTTGCAAAAATAGCAATTTAAAAAGATGCTAAGCATCTTTTTGACTATCAATTATTTCTTTTATTTTATTTGATCCATCATACCTTTTTAATTCATTGGCTAAGTTTTGGATATTTGTTTTATATTTTGGATTATCTACTAAGGCTTTAAAGTCTTCATAGATATATTTAACATTAAATAGACTTTGACTTAATCTAAATGCACAATTATTCTTATACATCATGCCAGCATTTGCTTGATGAGGATAGAAATTGTTAGTAATTATTATTTGAGGAATACGATATTGTAGTGCTAAGTATGTATTGATATCTGAACCATCATGAATAAATACAGCTGCATCTTTTAGGGCTGATGTCATGATTAAATTATTATTTATATCAAAATTATAGGCATGGTATATCGTATTTTGGCTATACATTTGAATATCATATGGGCCATAAAGGAATGATTCTTTTATGACTTTTAATTGTGTATTGTAATTGATTAAACTATTAGTTAAATCAATTACAATCTTTTGTTTATAAGTACTACATATATCATCAATATCTTCACCTACAAAGGTAGTTTTACCATCTAGAGGAATTGGTTGTAATTCTTGGGTGGAGAAGATAAATTTATGTTCTAATTTAGCATATAATTCATTTAATGATAATACTTGAGGTAATTGATAATAAGATAAAAGACGATTTAAAGCATTGATAGCTTTTTCATTTATAATATTGCGATGAATATAATAATTATAAGTACCATAGCATTTGGTATTGGTTAAAAGGGCGGCAATGATGGCATTTATATTAAAATGAGTATAGATGGCATCTGGCTTATATTCTTTGATAATTTCTATCATGTTATTAATTTCTTGGATGCAATTTATTTTGTCTAACATATTATATTTATATAGAAATTCATCAAAGCTTTTAATTTCTAGTTTATTATTTTGATTTAGTTTAAAATTGGAATAATTTTTAGTTTGAATTAGATAAAAAGGGTAATTCTTATTATGATATTCACTTGATCCCATTATAGCTACATTATCAAAAGTCTGTGCTAATCTTTTTATTTTATAAGCACAGGATAGGTTCTTGCTGATGTAGTTTATTGGTGCGATTAATATTTTCATATGGCTATTATATCATATTTTTATTTGCAAACTTTAATTTTGTTAGCTATCATAATTATATAAGGAGCTTTTTCAAAATGGAAAGAGAAGTTTATGTTATCGGCCATAAGAATCCGGATTGTGATAGTGTGGTTAGTGCCATTGCCTTAGCTCATCTTAAACAACAAGAAGGATATAATTGTGTACCAGGTATTTTGTCAGATATTAATAATGAAACAAAATATTTATTGAAGCGCTTTGGTTTTGATATTCCTAAGATGCTTTATAGTGCTAGATGTATGCTTAAAGATATTGAGCATGATAATGCGATTTTAGTATCTAAGGATATTACCATGAAAGAAGCACTTGATAAGTCCCTTTCTATGAAGAATAAGGGAGTTATTGTCATTGATGATGATAGACATTTATTAGGTGTAGTTTCCATGAGTGATCTTACTAGTTTATGGACTTTTGATGAAGAAGTCTTAGGTAAACTTATGAGTAAGGTAAAGTTTGCTAATATTGTAAAGACTTTAAAAGGTAAGATTTATTATGAAAATCCATCATTTAAGACTAGTGGTAATATTCAACTTTTACCTTCACTTACTAATAGTATGACTATTGGAAAAGATAGTATTGTTATTGTAGGCAATAATCCTGATGTACAACGTAGTATAATTGCCAATGGTGCTAGTTTAATAATAATTGCTGGTGAAGATTGGATTGATGGCGTTACTTTAGAACTTGCTAGACAACATGGAGTTAGTGTTATCTATGCGCCTTTTAGTGCTATGAAGGTTAGTCAACTTATCTTCCAGTCTACTAGTATTGAAGAGATAATGAGTCATGATGTTATTAGCTTTAAGGCTAATGAATATGTAGAAGATGTTGTAGCTAAGATGGCAAAGACACGTTTTAGAATGTATCCTTTATTAGATGAAGATGATAGGGTAATTGGCTCAATTAGCCGTTATCATTTATTTAATTATGCTAAAAAACGCTTTATTTTAGTTGATCATAATGAATATGCTCAATCGATTAAAGATTTGGAATATGGCGAAGTAGTAGAGATAGTTGATCATCATCGTTTAGGTGGTATTGAAACTAGTGTACCTATCAATGTAATTAGTATGCGCGTAGGTAGCTGTGCTAGTATTATTGCTAAGATGTATTTTGATCAAAATGTTGAATTATCAAGTGCGATGGCAGGAATATTGCTTGGGGCAATAATTAGTGATACCTTATGCCTAAAATCGCCAACAAGTACTGAATTGGATCGAAAGGTGGCAGATGAATTAAGTGCGATTGCTGAAGTAAATATAGATGAGCTTGCTAAGGCGATGATTGAGGCTAATGATTCGATATTAAAGAAAAGTTATTTAGATCTTTTATATAGTGATTTTAAAGAATTTAGACAAGATGGTAAGAAATTTGCGATTGGACAATGTAGTTGTCGCTTTTATGAAGACTATAAGCAAATTAAAGAAGGATTTAAGCATTATCTTCAAGAAGTTTGTATGCATCAAGATTATGATTTAATTCTTTATATGTTTACTGATCCACTTGGTAAAGGTTCATATTTTTTAAGTGTTGGTAAATATGCTCATATTATTGATGAAGGCTTTGATAATATTGATGAGATGGGTTTTGTTAAGGATGTTATTAGTCGTAAACAACAAGTTTTACCAATTATAGTGTCTTTATTGAAGGAATAAGATGTGTTATAATTGTTAAAAAGATGTACAATTTAACTAATTAATAGAGGTGAATGAGATGTTACATGTTATGGATCACCCACTAATTACGCATAAGTTGGCAATCATGCGTGATAAAGATACAAAAACTAAAGATTTTAGAGAAAATTTGGATGAAATTGCTGGCTTGATGGCTTATGAAATTTGTAGGGATTTACCTACAGTTGAAGTAGAAGTTGAAACACCTATTACTAAATGTAAGACTAGAAAATTAGCTAAGGATATTGTTTTAGTTCCTATTCTTAGAGCGGGGCTTGGTTTAGTAAATGGTATTAGTTCATTGATACCTGCTTGTAAGGTAGGTTTTATTGGTATGTATCGTGATGAAGAAACTTTGCTTCCTCAAGAGTATTTTGCTAAATTTCCTGATATGCATAAGGCTACGGTAATGGTATTAGACCCTATGCTAGCTACTGGTGGTAGTGCTGCTGCCGCTATTACTAATATTAAAAAGCGTGGGGCTAAAGATATTCGTTTAGTTTGTTTAGTTGGTGCTCCTGAAGGAGTTAAAAAGGTTCAGGATGCTCATCCTGATGTGGATATTTATCTAGCAGCTTTAGATGATCATTTAAATGAAAAAGGTTATATTGTTCCAGGTCTAGGAGATGCTGGAGATCGTATTTTTGGTACTAAATAATGAAAAACTTAGTTAAATATTTAAATTTGGGTATTGTAATTGCCTTATGCTTAATATTTGGTGTAGGTATTGGTCATTTAGCTGATAAATTATTTCATTTAGAAGTTGTTGGTAAATTTATTGGTTTGATAGTTGGTACTATCTTGGGCTTTATGTATTTGTGGAAACTTAGTAAAAATGAGTGATAGAAAAGATTATTTATATTGTTTATTAATTGGTTTATTTTTGGCAATCATAGCTTATTTTTTTAATTTTACTTGGGGTAATGGTATAATCCTTGGAGTTGTAATGGGCTTATTGCATTATATCATCATGTCATTTTGTTTAAGTAGAATGCTTAAGATGACTAAGTTTTCTATAGGTTTATTCATTTTATATTTCTTTGCGAATATGGGTAATATCATCTTGGCATTAGCTATTAGTTGTTTATTTCCTGATATTTTCAATGTAATAGCTTGTGCTATTGGTTTGATATTACATAATGCATATATCTATGGCAAGACTTTATTTATTTCATTGAAAAAAAGGAAAGGGGTGTGAGTTATAAGATTATGACGATTGTTATTCAGCCAGAGGTATTTTATATTATCACTATAACGGCTTTACTTTGTTTATTTTGCGTTTTATGTAAGCGCTCTCTTAATAAAATGGATCCGATGGAAAAACCTAAAGGTTTAGGCTTTTTCGCTATTTGGATAGTCGAGACCGTGGATAATATGGTAGAGTCTAATACTAATAAAAGTAAAGTTAAATTATTGGCACCATATATTGGTACCTTGGCGATGTATCTTTTAGTTAGTAATTTAATAGGTTTATTGGGTTTGACACAACCTACAGGTAATTATAGTGTTACCTTAGCATTAGCTCTTATTACAGTTATTTTAAGAGAAAGGGAAGCTTTAAAGACAAATGGGCTGAAGGATTATATTAAAGGTTTATTTGATCCTATTCCACCATTTATCATTCCAAATTTGTTTGGGAAGATAGCGCCCCTAGTTTCTATGTCTTTACGTTTATTTGGTAATATTTTGAGTGGTTCAATTATTATGACTTTAGTTTATGCATTTTGTTCGTGGTTGAGCTCATTAGTGCCATTTATTGGAGCCTTTAATTTTATTGGCCCAATAATTGCCCCAGTATTGCATGCTTATTTTGATGTATTTGCGGGCTGTATTCAAATGTTTATCTTCATAACGTTGACGCAAGTTTATATCGGTAATGAACTTCCATTGGAAGAAAATAAATAACAATATCAAAGGAGGAATTTTTAGATTATGGATATTGGTAGAGGTTTAGTAGCAATTGGTGCGGGAATTGCAGTATTCACAGGTATGATGACTGGTATTGGTCAAGGATTTGCCGCAGGTAAAGCTGTAGAGGCTGTTGGTAAAAATCCTGAAGCAGAAGGTAAGATTCGTACAATGTTAATCTTAGGTTGTGCGATTGCCGAAACATGTGCAATTTATGGTATGTTAATTGCCTTCTTATTAATTTTCGTTTTTAAATAGGATATAAAATAAGGATAGGTAAGCAAAGATGGAATTGAGTTTTGATGTTGCAGGACAATTGTTCCCAAATCTAAATACAATGATCATCCAATGGCTTTCTACAGGAGTATTATTATTTTTTGCCTATAAATTTTTATGGAATCCAGCTAGAGAATTTATTAAGAAAAGACAAGATTATTCTCAAAGTAAGATTGATGAGGCTAATCAATTGAAGGATGAGGCTTCTAAGTTAAAAGAAGAAGCTAAAATGGAAATAAAACAAGCAGCTAAGACGGCTAATGAAATGTTAGAGAATGCTAAAAATGAAAGCTTGCAAGTTAAGGAAGATATTCTTAAACAAGCTAATTTTGAAGCTAATCAAAAATTAGAAGAAGCTCAAAAAGAAATTGCCTATGAAAAGAAGAAGATGCAACAAGAAGTTAAACAAGAAATTGTAGAAGTTGCATTAGCAGCTTGTGAAAAATTGATTGGAGAAAAGAATCTTGAAGATCAAGATCGTGATGATGTTCAAGAATTCATTAGTAAAATCTAGATGAGAGATACAAGTGCGGCTAGATATGCCCAAGGTTTATTTTATCTAGCTTTGGAGAAGGCAAAAATAGATAGTTGGCAAAAACAAATGCGCTTAGTTAAAAAAGTTTTCAAGAATGATATAAGCTTTAGAAGTTTTTTCATGAATTATCAAATTAGTAAAGAGGCTAAAAAGGAAGTTTTAAATAAGGCTTTTAAAGATAATATTGATAGGGATGTCTTGAATTTTTTGTGTTTGTTAGTGGATAAGCATCGTCTAAAAGAAATCATGATGATTGCGAAGAATTTTAATACTTTATGTAATGAAGAAAAGGGTGTTAAAGAGGGTATCGTATATTCGACCTATGCTTTAGAGGATAGTAGAATAATGGAACTAGAAGAAGCTCTTTCAAATAAATTACATGAAAAAGTAGAATTGGAGAATCGTATTGATGGTAACTTGATTAAAGGAATCAAGGTAGTTATTGATGATGTGGTCATGGATGATTCGATGCGTTATAAGATTGATGCATTAAAAGAAACGTTGTTGAAAGATGTAAGGTGATGTTATGGATGTAAAACCTACAGAGATTAGTGCGCTTATTAAAGAGCAGATTAAAAATTATGAATCAAAGATGGAAATGAGTGATGTTGGTTATGTCATCAGTGTTGGTGATGGTATAGCTATGGTTCAGGGATTAGATAATTGTATGTCCCAAGAATTATTGCTTTTTCCAAATGATGTATATGGTATGGCTTTAAACTTAGAAGAAGATCATGTCGGGGTAGTATTGCTTGGTGATGATTCTAAGATTAAAGAAAATGATGAAGTACGTCGTACCAATAGAATTGTAGAAGTACCAGTTGGTGATGGTTTATTAGGTAGGGTTGTTAATGCTTTGGGACAACCAATTGATGGTCAAGGTCCTATTGAATATAGTAAGACTAGACCTATCGAAAGAGTTGCGCCAGGAGTTATGACGCGTAAGGCTGTTTGTCAACCTTTGATGACCGGTTTGAAGGTTATTGATTCTATGATTCCTATTGGTAAGGGTCAACGTGAATTAATAATTGGTGATCGTCAAACGGGAAAAACGGCTATTGCGATTGATACGATTATTAATCAAAAAGGTCAAAATGTAAATTGTATATATGTAGCTATTGGTCAAAAGGCTAGTACAGTAGCGCAAATTGTTGAAAAATTGCGTTTATATGATGCGATGAGTTATACAACTATCGTAGTAGCTAGTGCTAGTGAAAGTGCTCCTTTACAATATGTAGCACCATATGCTGGTTGCGCTATTGGTGAAGAGTGGATGGAACAGGGTAAAGATGTTTTAATCATCTATGATGATTTGAGTAAACATGCAGTAGCTTATAGAACAATGAGTTTATTATTGCGTAGGCCTCCAGGACGTGAAGCTTATCCTGGTGATGTTTTCTATTTGCATTCACGTTTATTAGAAAGAGCGGCAAAATTAAATGATGAACTGGGTGGGGGAAGCTTAACAGCTTTACCAATAGTTGAGACCCAGGCGGGCGACATCAGTGCTTACATTCCTACGAATGTAATATCCATTACTGATGGCCAGATATTCTTACAATCCGAATTATTTAATTCGGGAGTTAGACCAGCTGTAGATTCTGGTTTAAGTGTTTCGCGTGTTGGTAGTGCTGCTCAGACTAAGGCAATGAAAAGTGTTAGTAGCTCATTGAAATTGGAATTGGCGCAATATAATGAATTATTATCTTTTGCTCAATTTGGTTCTGATTTAGATAGTTCTACTAAGGCTTCAATTGATAAGGGTGCTAGATTGCAAGAGTTGTTAAAACAACCGCAATATAGTCCTATGAGTATGGTTGAACAGGCTATTAGTTTATTTGCGGCTAAAAATGGTCATTTGAAGAATATTAAAGTTGAAGATGTTCAAGCTTTTGAAAAAGCTTTATTGAAATTTGTTAAAGAAAATGGCAAAGAAGTCTATGATACGATTACTAATGATAAGATTATTAGTGATGATACGACTTTGAAATTAAATGAGCTTTGTGATCAAGCGGTTAAACAGTTTACGTTGTTGCATGGTGAATAATTATGGGACAATCTAAACAAGCGATAAAGAGTCGTATTCGTTCGATTAATGCGACTAAAAAGATTACTAGTGCGATGGAATTGATTGCGAATGTTAAATTGCAAAAGCATCGTAATCTTATGAGTAAGAATGCGGAATATACTTTGATGCTTAAAAATACTTTAGGTAATATTGTGGCTAGTGATTCGCAAATTGAAAATAAGTTTATTATTAAAAATGATAATCCTAATGAATTATTGTTTGTTATTACTAGTGATATGGGTTTGTGTGGTGCTTATAATATGAATTTGATGAAGCATGAAGCAATTAATGAGGCTAGTCAAATTATCGTTATTGGTACGCATCAATATCATTGGTTAAAAGCTAGAAATTATCCGGTTATTAATGAAATTTGTAGCAGTGATAGTATTAATTTTCAAGGAATTAAACGTTTAGCACAAAGGGCAGTAGATAAGTATCTTAATAAAGAAATTGGTAAGATTAGTGTCTTATATACTAAATTTATTAATACAGTTAGTTTTGAAGTAGAAAAGGCACAAGTTTTACCTTTGATTCCTAGCGATGATTATGTAAAAGTTAAACAAGAGACTTTATTTGAACCTAGTGCTAATGAAATATTGGATGAACTTATTCCGATGATGATTAATAATTTAATATATAATCTATTATTAGAGAGTAAGACTAGTGAACAAGCTTCTAGGCGTTTAGCGATGGAAAATGCGACAGATAATGCAACAGAGTTAAATGATAAATTGGTATTAGCTTATAATCAAGCTAGACAAAGTGCCATTACTCAAGAGATTACCGAGATTATAAGTGGGGCAGATGCCGCGTGATAAAAAGGAGTGAATTTTGATGAATGAAGGAAGAGTAATTCAGGTTATAGGACCAGTTGTAGATATTCGCTTTGAAGGCGAACTGCCTGCTTTGCGTAATGAGGTAGAGATCATTAAAGGTGATGGTAAACTGGTAGTAGAAGTTGAACAACATACTGGTGATGATATCGTAAGATGTATTGCGATGGATTCTACGGATGGTTTAGTGCGTAATATGAAGGCTATCGATACTAAAGCACCAATTAAGGTTCCGGTTGGTAAAGAAGTATTAGGTAGAATGTTTAATGTTTTAGGTAAGGAAATTGATGGTTTAGAACCTTTGCAAGATGTTAAAAGAATGCCTATTCATCGTAATGCCCCTACCTTTGAACAACAAAAGACTAGTACCGAAATTTTAGAGACAGGTATTAAGGTTATTGACTTATTATGTCCATATGCTAAGGGTGGTAAGATTGGTCTATTTGGTGGAGCTGGTGTTGGTAAAACCGTATTGATGCAAGAATTAATTCATAATATTGCTAAGGAACATGGTGGTAGATCTGTAGTTGCTGGCGTTGGTGAAAGAACGCGTGAAGGTAATGATATGTATCATGAAATGAAAGATTCAGGCGTATTGGATAAGACCGTTTTAGTATATGGTCAAATGAATGAATCGCCTGGGGCTAGAATGCGTGTAGCTCTTAGTGGTTTAACGATGGCTGAATATTTTAGAGATGAAGAAGGTCAGGATGTATTATTATTTATCGATAATATCTTCCGTTTTACCCAAGCAGGTAGTGAAGTTAGTGCATTGTTAGGTCGTATGCCTAGTGCTGTAGGTTATCAACCTACCTTAGCTACGGAGATGGGACAATTACAAGAGCGTATTACTTCAACTAATCGTGGCTCAATTACTTCAGTTCAGGCAATTTATGTACCAGCTGATGACTTAACGGACCCAGCACCTGCTACAACCTTTACTCATTTGGATGCCAAAACGGTATTAGATAGAAGTATTGCAGCTTTAGGTATTTATCCAGCTGTAGATCCATTAGAATCTAGTTCAAGAATATTAGATCCATTAGTAGTTGGTGAAGAACATTATGCTGTAGCGCAAGGCGTAATTCAAATATTACAAAAATATAAAGAATTACAAGATATCATTGCTATATTGGGTATGGATGAACTTAGTGAAGAAGATAAGATTGCAGTTAATAGAGCACGTAGAATTCGTAATTTCTTATCTCAACCATTTAATGTTGCCCAACAATTTAGTGGTATTGAAGGAAAATATGTTAGCTTGAAGGATACTATTCGTAGCTTTAAAGCTATCTTAGATGGTAAATATGATGATTTACCTGAACAGGCTTTTATGTTTGTTTCTACAATTGAGGAAGCTGAAGCTAAAGCTAAGGAGTTATCATGATGATTCATTGTAAAATCGTTACGCCTAATGGTACATATGCTTCATTGGATACTAAAATCTTAAATGTAGTAACTACTGATGGCCAACGGGGAATATTGCCTAATCATATGCCATTAGTAACGACCTTAGCTATCGGTATGATGACAACCGAAGAAGAAGATGGCCGTAAGTATTATGCGATTAGTCAGGGCTTATTGCATTTTGCGAATAATGAGGCGACGATTTTAGTTGATAGTATTGAAAGTCAAAAAGAGATAGATGCAGATAGGGCTTTAGCAGCTAAAGAACGTGCTTTAGGATATTTGAATTCTAGTGATCCTAATATTGATTATAAAAGAGCGGAAATTGCTTTGAAAAAAGCATTAAATCGCTTGAAGGTAAAAGAATATGGATCTTAATTTTATAAAGAATTTTTTGATATATATTATTTCTTTTACTTTAGCAATGTTTGCATTACAAAGTGTTAACTATGAGAAATTTATCAAAAAAGGCAGAGTAATTGAGGCTCAACTACTTTATATATTGATTGCGATGGCTTTAGGTTACTTAATAGCGCAATTTATTCAAGAAATTATTGCATAGATGTCCGCATGGACATCTTTTTTTAATGATGTTATAGTAAAAAGGGGATGTTTATGAGTCAAAAGAAGATACAAATGTCCGAATCTTTTGCTTTAGCTATTCTTTTAGCTATTGTTGGAGGTTTTTTGGATGCTTATACATATATATGTCGTGATCATGTATTTGCGAATGCGCAAACTGGTAATATTGTACAAGTAGGTATTACTTTGGCAAATGGTAATTGGCTTGGTACTTTGCGTTATATTATTCCTATATTATCTTTTTTTGTTGGAGTATTAATAGTTATGTATGTGCGTGATCATAATCGTACACCTTTACATTGGCGACAACTTATTTTAGTGGCTGAAAGTATTATCTTTATTATCGTTGCTTTTTTGCCTATAGATAAAAATTTTAATATGCTAGCTAATGTTTTAGTATCTTTTAGTTGTGCATTGCAAGCGGAAACTTTTAGTAAAGTATTGGGTAAACCTTTTTCTTCGGTAATGTGTACAGGAAATTTAAAAAGTGGGACTGAACATTTATATCATGCTTTAAAAGATCATGATTATTCTAGATTATATAAAGTGAAAGATTATTTTTTAGTAATTTTATTTTTTATCATTGGTGCTTTTTTAGGAACGATACTTACAGCTAGGATGCAAGAAAAAAGTATTTTGTGTACATTGGTTGTCATGATTGGAGCAGTTGGTTTGATGTTTAGGGAAAACTGATAAATGATATTTTTTAAAGAAGGCTAATATGTTATAATATTAAAAGTTTAGAAAGGTGGGACAATAATGAATTTAATTGAAGGCGCATTTCCTTTTTTTGTTCTACCTTTTGTTTTAAGTTTAATATTAGTTCCTATATGCAAAAAAATTGGTTTTAATTTAGGTGTCTATGCTCAAGAAAATAATCGTACGGTGCATCATGGTAAGATTGTTAGAATGGGTGGGGTTGCCATCTTTGTAGCATTCATGGTTTCAATGGCAGTATTTGTTAAAGCTGATACGACTTTGAATGCTATATTGATTGGAGGATTAGTAGTATTTGCTGGGGGTATCATCGATGATATCTATGATTTGAAACCTATTTATAAATTATTATTTGAAGTTGTTGGTGCTTTGATAGCTTTAATTGGTGGGCAGCTTTATATTCAAACTTTCTATTTACCATTTGGCATTGAATTTAATAATTTAATTTTTAATTTTTTAATATCTTTTATTTGGATAGTAGGTATTACTAATGCGATAAATTTAATTGATGGACTTGATGGTTTATCTAGTGGTATTAGTTTTATTGTTTGTTGTGTTATTGGCTTATTAGGCTTCTTTTTGGGAAGAAGAGATATATGTATCTTAGCCTTAATTTTAGCTGGTTCTATCTTAGGCTTTTTACCTTATAATTTTCATCCGGCTTCCATATTTGTTGGCGATTGTGGAGCTTTATTTATGGGTTATATGTTAGCCTGTGTTTCACTTTTAGGTTTTAAGACAGCAGCAGTAGTTACTTTAGCTTTACCAATTTTAATGTTATTTATTCCTATTAGTGATACTTTATTAGCTATTGTTAGAAGAAAATTAAAAGGTCAAAAGATATCGGAAGCAGATAGAGGCCATTTACATCATACTTTAATGTTTAAAGTTGGATTAGGTCATCGTAATACTGTTATAGCCTTATATATTGTTACAGCTTTATTTGGACTTAGTGCTTTAGTTATTTTCTTTAATGAGAGCCTAGGTATTATGATGATAATAATATTATTAGTAGCTTTTGAAATATTTATAGAAGCTACAGGGATGGTTAATGATAAATTTCATCCTATTATAAGTATATTTAAAAAAATATTTAGAAAAAAAGGATAAATGCTTAAACCTTCTTATATATAACATAAGGAGGTTTTTATGAATTATAATTTGGTTGAGCAAGTTTTAGGAGGACACTTGCCACAAGGAATATTTGTTAAAGATTATGAATGGCATAACTATCTTAATTCTAAAAGAATAGTATATGATGGCATTGACCAAAAGAATGCGGATTTTAATATGATATCGGAAGCTAATTGGTTATTGCGTAAAGATCGTTTATCCTGTGAAAAATTTGGGGTTAATGTAGAAGTTGGTAATATTTGCTTTATCGATTTTGGGCAAGCATATTTAAATGAAATTGGTTATCAACATTTTGGGCTTATCATGTCCTTTTGTCAAAAGAAGGCTTTAGTAGTACCAATGACAAGTAATAGTATTCAATATGCCCATGCTTATGATCCTAAAGATAATCCTAAGGGTAAACAAAATTTATTTCGTTTAGGTTATATAAATGGAATGAATAAGCCTTCGGTTTTGTTTTTGAATGATGCAAAATATATTAATACGGCTAGAATTATTGATGTTAAAGCATTTATTAATCCTAATAGTAATTTATTTAAAGCAATTAAGAAACAATTGATGCAAGTTATGTTTAATTTATAGTTGCGAAAATATGAAAGTAATGATATTATATTTAGGCATTTAAGCCTTACTTTAAACACGCATGTTTGTTTAAGGCGGAAGGGAGATTAAAATGAAAAAAGGAATTCATCCAGAATATCACAAGTGTAAAGTTATCTGCACTAGCTGTGGTGCTGAATTTGAATCAGGTTCAACAAAGAAAGAAATTAAAGTAGATACTTGTTCAAATTGCCATCCATTCTTTACTGGAAGACAACGTTTTGCGGCTGCACAAGGTCGTGTTGAAAAGTTCAATAAGAAATATGGACTTAAATAATAAGGATGCAAATCCTTATTTTTTTATATGAGGGAAAATTATGAGTTTAATGTATAATCAATATCGCCCTGGATGGGTAGAAGTAATTGCTGGATGCATGTTTGCAGGTAAGACGGAAGAATTAATTCGTCGTATTAAAGTATTAGAATTTGCTAAAAAGAAGATTATTGTATTTAAACCAAAAATTGATAATCGTTATAGTGATACTATGGTTGTTTCTCATGCTGGAAGTAAAGTAGAATCAATTGTAGTAGAAAATGCTAAAGAAATCTTAGATTATTTAAAAGGTGATGAAGATGTAGTAGCAGTTGATGAAGTTCAATTTTTTGATGAAGATATTGTAGAAGTTTGTGATATACTAGCTAATGAAGGAAAAAGAGTTATTGTAGCTGGTTTAGATACTGATTTTAGGGGCGAACCATTTGGTATGATGGCTACTTTAATTACTAAGGCGGAATTTGTTACTAAATTAACTGCAGTATGTAATCGTTGTGGAGCTCCAGCAACTAGAACGCAACGTTTAGTAAATGGTAAACCAGCTAATTGGAAAGATCCTTTAGTATTGGTTGGGGCTAGTGAAGCATATGAAGCTCGCTGTCGCCATTGCCATGAAGTAATTGATAAACCTAATAAATTACAAAGGAGGTAATAGAAATGGATGCACTTACTAGTAAACTTCAAGAATATGAAAATCGTTATAATGAGATTAATGATTTAATGGTTAGTGATGATATCATTAATAAACCAAAAGAAATGGCTAAGCTTGCTAAGGAACAGGCTTCTATCAAACAAATTGTTGATGCTTATCAAGATTTAAAAAATATTAATAATAATTTGGAACAAGCACATGAAATGCTTAAAGAACATGATGAAGAATTAAAAGAGATGGCTAAGATGGAACTAGAAGAACTAGAACCAAAGAAGGCTGAGCTTTTGGAACATATTCAATATTTATTAATACCTAAAGATCCTAATGATGACCATAATGTTATTATGGAAATTAGAGGTGGTGCTGGTGGCGATGAAGGTAATATCTTTGCAGGTGACCTTTATCGTATGTATTGTAAATATGCTGAATCTAAAGGCTGGAAAGTTCAAGTATTAGAAGCTAGTGAATCAGAAGCTGGTGGTTTCTCCCAAATTATTTTTGCTATTAAAGGTACAGATGTTTATAAAGAATTGAAATTTGAATCTGGAGCACATCGTGTTCAACGTGTACCAAAGACCGAAACTCAAGGAAGAATTCATACATCAACCGCTACGGTATTATGTCAACCAGAGGCTGAAGATGAAGATATCGAAATTCCAATGAGCGATTTAACAATTGAAACACATAGAGCTAGTGGAGCAGGTGGACAACATATTAATAAGACCGATAGTGCAGTACGTATTGTCCATGTTCCTACAGGTATTACTGTAAACTGTCAAGAAGGTCGTAGCCAAATTGAAAATAGAGAAACAGCTTTGCGTTTAATTAGATCTAGAGTATATGAAGAAATGCAAAGAATTAAAGAGGAACAAGAAGGTAAAGAAAGAAGAGCTAAACTAGGTACAGGTGATCGTTCAGAAAAAATAAGAACTTATAACTATCCACAAAATAGAGTTACTGATCATCGTATTGGTTTAACAATTACCCAGCTTGATCGTATTATGGAAGGTAAACTAGATGATATTATTGCTGGGCTTTTAGCTCAAGAACAAAAAGAACGTTTACAAGAGGCTTAATAATGACAACATTTAATGAAGCTATTCATACGGCTAAAAAGGCTTGTGAAAAGGAAAATATTCCTGCTGAAACAGCTATGAGTTATTTGTTTGAGATTGCAAATATGGAAAAATATAATCTATATATGCATCTAGATGAACAAATGCCTGAAGAATTATATAATGAATTTCAATCAGGATTAGAAAGAATATTAAAACATGAACCTTTGGCTCATGTTTTAGGTTATTCATGGTTCTATGGTTATAAATTTAAAATAAATGAAGATGTTTTAATTCCTCGTTATGAAACAGAAGAATTAGTAGCCCAAATATTAGCACGTAAGGATCAATATTTTAAAGATCAACAAGTTACAGCAATTGATGTAGGAACAGGTAGTGGCGCTATTGCTATATCTTTAAAAAAAGAAGAAGATAGCATTAATATGTATGCTAGTGATATTAGTGCTAAAGCCATAGAAGTTGCGAAAGAGAATGCTTTAAATAATGATGCCAAAGTTGAATTTATTGTAGGCGATATGTTAGAACCTTTTATTGAAAGACAGATGAAAGTAGATATTTTAATTTCTAATCCACCATATATTCCAAGTGGTGAAGATTTAGAAACTGAAGTAGTTGATCATGAACCTCATGTGGCTTTATTTGGGGGAATTGATGGAATGGATTTTTATCGTATTATCTTTAAAAATTGTCATAAATTATTAAAAGAAAAAAGTTTTATGGCTTTTGAAATAGGTTATAATCAATTTCCTACTTTAGAAAAAGAAATAAAAAAATATTGTCCTGAAGCAACATATGAAATTGTTAAAGATATCAATGGTAAAAATCGTATGTTATTTGTATATTTTAACCTTGCTTAAAGCAGGGTTTTTTTATTATAAAGTTTAGGAATTATTTAATTTTTGATTTATTTATATTATTAAATAGGAAATATTAATGCTATGTTATAATATATTTAATACACAATTGTTAAAAATGTGTACTAAAAATTGGAGGGACATATGAATAAAAAGGAAGTTGTAAAAAAGATAATAAAAAATAATGATGGCATTGCTAAAACAAAATGTTTTGTTGCTGAAGGGATTACTAATTATGAAGTGTCTAATATGTGCAAAGAAGGATATCTAGAACGTATAAGGCATGGATATTATCAACTTGCTGAGCAAAATAACATTATAGAAGAACAATTACTTTCTTCATTGCTTCCTGAATGTATAATTTGTGTGGAATCAGCATTATTTTATTATGGATATAATGATTTTTCTTCACGAAAATGGTCAATTGCTGTACCTCGAACCTTTTCGCGCACAAGATTACATATTGATGTTTTTACAACAAAAGTATATTATGTTCAGCCTACAATGTTTGATTTAGGAAAGACAATTGGTAATTTTAATGGTATAAAGCTTTCGGTTTATGATAGAGAACGTACAATTTGTGATTGTTTTAAATATCGTAATAAAATAGATAGGGAAATGTTTAATAAAGCAATTAAATGCTATGTTAAAGATAAAAATAAAAATTTAAATAATCTTTCTATTTATGCTAAAAAAATGCATGTTTATAAGAAAATGATGGAAGTAATGGAGGTGTTACTTAATGATTGATATTTCAGCTTCTGTGCTAGCGCGTTTAAAAAATGAAGCTGTTAAAAATAAAAGAAGTTATCAAGTTTGTTTACAAATTTTTTTGTCAAGAAGAATTTTTACGAAGATTACAAAAATCAAAATATTCTGAAATTTTTGTACTAAAAGGAGGTTTGTTTTTATATTCTCTAACAAATTTTGACAGTCGTATTACAGTAGACGTAGATTTTTTACTTAAGCAAGTACCAAATACATGCGAAAAAATAAAATACATTCTAGAAGAAATTATTGTTACTCCTACTGGTAATGATTTATTGCAAAAAAATATGCTGGAATTAGTGCATCTATTATTGCGTGTATAAAGAATACAAGAACGCCATTTACTGTTGATTTTGGTGTCGGTGATGTTATTTTTCCTAAACAAGAAAAAAGAAAGATTCCAACGCAGCTTCCTGAGTTTTATTCACCAATTGTGAACACCTATTCTATTGAATCTACAATTGCTGAAAAAATAGATGCTATTTTGAGTCTTATGGAATTTTCTAGTCGAGTCAATAACCCACCACTTATAGAAGTGGGAGCTTGAAAAAGCTCTTGTTGATTAGACAAAGTACTTTAAGTACTAC
>CALVCO010000007.1 GCA_944326095.1 uncultured Erysipelotrichaceae bacterium
ATATAGCTATGCTTGCCATAGTGAAACTAGCAAGTTGCCAGGTTATTTCCACCTTCTATTTAGGTGGATTTTTTTATATACTTAATCCTAATTTGTACATCAGGAGAAGGTTGGTATCAAGAAGAAGGTAAACTAGCTCAAAGTTTAACAGCAGGAACAGTTGTAGTAATTCAACCAGGAGTTAAACATTGGCATGGTGCAAAGAAAGATAGTTTGTTTTTCCATATTGCTTTTGATATACCAGGAGTAGATCAAAGTAATGAATGGTTAGAAAAAGTTAGTGATAAAGTTTATAACAACCTTTAGTATAATTCTTACAACTATTTGTTGTATATTATTGGTGAATGGTTGTAGTCAAACAATAGAAAGCCAAGAAATAACTACTCCATCTATAAATAAAGAAATAATTAATCAAGAAATTATGGAGGAAAATATTATGTATGTAAAAGATGGTAATAAAACATTTGAGGCAACATTAGTTGATAATTTCTACCCAAGCTTTAAAAGAACTATTGTCTAAAGGACCATTAACTATTGATATGCAAGATTATGCTAATATGGAGAAAGTAGGAACTATTGGACAAAGTCTTCCTACAAATGGTGAACCAATTTCTACAGAGGCTGGGGATATCATTTTATATCAATGCCATAATTTAGTAATCTATTATGGAAATAATAGTTGGAATTTAACACGAATTGGAAAAATTGAGAATGTAACTAGTGAAGAATTATTAGCTGTCTTAGGTGATGGTAATATTTCGGTTACATTTAGTTTATAAAAGTGAAAAAATCCTTGACAAATCTATGGATTATTGGTATTATTACCGCGTTATCAATATACCATAGACAGTAACGGCGCAAGCTTAATAATGTTACCGAGGTAAAGAATAGTTATATGAACATTCAACCCTTACTGTCTATAAGTAGGGGTTTTTTATTACTAAAGTGTATATTGAAAACAAAAAATACGGAGGTAAAGCGATGAATCAAGCGGTATTAGAAGCTAAAAAACAAACGGTTGCTGAAGTTAGCGAAAAATTCAAAAATTGCGGTTCAGCTGTTGTTGTTGAGTATCGTGGATTAAGTGTTGCGGATGTTACAGATCTAAGACGTCAATTGCGTGCCGAAGAAGTTGAGTTTAAAGTATACAAGAATTCAATTACTACCCGTGCTGCACAGGCTGCTGGATTTGATGAACTTACGGAACATTTAGTTGGGCCAAACGCTGTTGCATTCTCTAGTGATGCAGTTGCGCCTAGCCGTATCTTAGCAAAGTTTGCTAAAAAACATGATGCATTAGTTTTAAAGGGTGGTGTCGTTGAAGGTAAAGTTGTTGGCGTTGACACTATCAAAGAATTATCAAGCTTGCCAAACAGAGAAGGTATGTTAAGCATGTTACTAAGCTGCTTACAATCACCTGTAAGAAGTTTCGCTTGTGTTGTTAAGGCTGTTGCCGATGCAAAAGAAGATGGAATTTTCAATGTAGCAAGCACTACTGAAGCTGCTGCTGAAACAGCAGAAGCTAGCCAAGAAGCTGCAACTGAAGCAGCAAGTGAATAATTAGGAGGAAAATAGAAATGGCAAAATTATCACATGAAGATATTCTATCTTATTTAGAAGAAGCTACTATTCTTGAATTGAATGACTTAGTAAAAGCTATCGAAGAAAAATTTGGTGTTACTGCTGCTGCTCCTGTAGCTGTAGCTGCTCCAGTTGAAGAAGAAGCTGCTAAGGGTCCTACAAGCGTTAATGTTGTGTTAACTGCACCTGGTGATAGCAAAGTTGGCGTTATCAAAGTTGTTAGAGAAATCACTGGCTTAGGCTTAGTAGATGCTAAGGGCTTAGTTGACAAATGTCCATCAGTTATCAAAGAAAATGTACCTACTGAAGAAGCTGAAGCTATTAAGAAAAAGCTTATGGATGCTGGTGCAAGCGTTGAATTCAAATAAGAATTTAGTCGAATTTAGTATTTAAGAGGCCGAAATTTGATTTCGGCTTTTTGCCCCTAGAAAAGGATTATAAATATGAGTCATTATTATACGGATAATACGAATCTAGCACAAAACCGGAAGGAAATTTCTTTCCGGTTTTCGGGCATTAATTTTTCCTTTATTACTGATAATGGTGTATTTAGCAAAACCGAAGTTGACTTTGGTACTTGGGTCTTGCTTGATACTCTAAAAAATAAAGAACTTAAAGGGAAAATATTAGATCTTGGATGTGGATATGGAGTAGTTGGTATCGTATTAAAAACATTATTTAAGTTATGTGATTTAACTAGTGTAGATATTAATCCTCGAGCAGTGGAATTAGCTAAACTTAATTATCCTTTAAATAATGTTGAAGGTAATTGTTTTGTTAGTAACATTTATGAAAATGTTGAAGGTAAGTTTAGTCATATAGTAACTAATCCGCCAATAAGAGCTGGAAAGGTTGTTATATATCAAATGTTTGAGGAAGCTTATACCCATCTTGAAGATAATGGGTGCTTATGGGTGGTTATAAGAAAAGCCCAAGGTGCTAAAAGTGCTATTACTAAAATTAATGAAGTTTTTGGTAATTGTGAAACAATAAGAAAAGAAAAAGGATATTTTATATTAAAAGCTAAAAAAGTTGACAAGTTGACAATGCTTTGATAATATAATAAATTGCTAATAGTCTAAATATTAAGGGTATTTTTGCCCTTTTTAGGCGTTATTTGAATGAAGAAAGGAAGGCATTCATGAATAAAAAACAGTCATACCGCGTCGTGCAGCTAGGTAATAAAGCTACTAGAAGAGACTACTCTAAAGTAAGCGGTGAATTGGAATTACCTGATTTAGTAGAAATTCAAACAGCTTCATTTGAATGGTTCATGAAAGAAGGTATCCGTGAAGTATTCGAAGATATCTATCCTATTACTAACTTTAATGAAAATATTCATTTAAAGTTCTTGGATTATGAATTTGGTGAACCAAAATATGATATTAATGAATCTAAATATCGTCAAACTAATTATGCAGCGCCTTTAAAAGCTAAAATGGAATTAGAAATGTATGATACCGAAACTGGTGAAGTATATTCTAAGTGGGAAGATGTATTCTTAGGAGAATTCCCAATTATGACCGATACTGGTACCTTTATTATCAATGGTGCTGAACGTGTTATCGTATCACAAATTGTTAGATCTCCAGGTGCTTATTTTGATATTATTTCTGAAGATAAGACAGGCCGTGATACTTATACTTCTGAATTGATTCCTAGCCGTGGTACTTGGTTGGAATTAATGTCTGATTCTAAGAAGGTGGCTTTAGGTCGTTTAATTAATGTTTCTATTGATAGAAAACGTAAAATTTTAAGTACTATTCTATTTAAAGCTATTGGTTTAAGCTTAAACTTAGAAAAAGGCGAAGATGCTTTTTCAACTAATGATATTAAGAAATTCTTGTCTAGTTTAGGATTAGAAGCTTTTGATGATGTTGTAGTTGATGGTGAACCTCGCGAATTCTTGAATTTATATATGATGCTTTATACAGCAATTTTTGGTAATTATGAAGAAATTATCAATACTTTACAAGCTGATAAAGTTAAGACCACTAATGATGCTTTATTATATATTTATGAAAACCAAAGAGCTGATGAAGTTCCAACATTAGATGGTTCATTTAATTTGATGAATGCTAAATTCTTTGATTATCGCCGTTATGATTTAAATAAAGCTGGTAGATTTAAATTAAATAAGAAACTAAGTATTATTGATCGTATGGAAAATAATATGTTAGGGGAAAATATTTATTCAGCTGAAGGTAAATTGTTATATAAAAAAGGTACTAAAATTACTAAAGTTGAAAGAAATGCTTTGAAGGATGAGGTTGCTAAGGGTATTTGTCAATTTGCTTTACCTTTTAATCATCGTTTCTCACATCCAACTATTTCTACGATGAAGACTAGTTGGACTTCAGCATTAGTTGGTAGAATTTTGGCTAATGATCTTGATAGCGATGGTGTTCAATATGAAAAGGGTACAGTATTAAGTGCTCAAGATGTTGAAAAGATTGCCAAGGTATTTGATCAAGTTGAAGTATATGCTGGTATTGTTGCGAATGGTATTAAATTAACTAAAGATAATGTTCGTGCAGTATTAAATTATGGATCTAGACTTTATGTAGTAGGTAGATTTACCAAAGATGGTGAAGATGTTGTTAGTGAAGGTTTAGAACCTCTTCGTTATATTCCTGATGAAGATGTATATCCAGTTACTAGTGAAAATGAACAAACTATCGTTGATATGGTAAATGCCAATGAAGATATTACAATTTGGTGTGTTGGTGCTTGTGTACAAAGAATTAATGTAATGCAAGAAGATGGTCATATTGTTAAAGTTATTGGTAATGACCCACTTAATAAGAAGAAGACTATTTGCATATCTGATATGTATGCATTCTATAGCTATCAATTAAATATGTTAGATGGTGTTGGTAGTGTTGATGATATCGATATGCTTGGTAATCGAAGAATTCGTACTGTTGGTGAATTAATTCAAAATCAATTTAGAATTGGTTTATCAAGAATGGAAAGAGTTGTTAAGGAAAGAATGTCAATTAGTGAGATTAGTGCTTTAACTCCTAAACAATTGACTAATATTCGTCCATTAACAGCAGCTATTAAAGAATTCTTCTCTAGTTCACAATTATCTCAATTCATGGACCAACAAAATCCATTGGCTGAATTGACAAATAAACGTCGTATTAGTGCGTTAGGACCTGGTGGTTTGACTCGTGAGCGTGCAGGATTTGAAGTTCGTGACGTTCATAACTCACACTATGGTCGTATCTGTCCTATTGAAACACCAGAAGGACCAAACATCGGTTTGATTTCTAACTTGACTACTTATGCGCGTGTTAATGAATATGGCTTTATTCAAACACCTTATCGTATAGTTAAAAAGGGTGGAATTGTTACTGATGAAGTAGTATATTTATCTGCTGATGAAGAAAATGATTATGTAATTGCCCAAGCAAATGAAATCGTTGATGGTAAATTGACTGGTGATAAAGTAGTTGCTCGTATTGCGGGTGAAACAGTTATGGCTGATCGTGAAAGCGTTGAATTAGCTGACGTTAGTCCAAAACAAATTGTATCAGTTGCTACAGCTTGTATTCCATTCTTGGAAAATGATGACTGTACTCGTGCCTTAATGGGTGCTAACATGCAACGTCAAGCAGTTCCTCTATTAAGACCTAATTCTCCATATGTTGGTACGGGTATTGAACATCGTATTGCTAGAGATGCTGGTAGTGGTTTAGTTGCGACTGGTGATGGTATTGTTACATATGTAGATGCTGATCGTATTGAAGTACAAGAAGAAAATGGTACTAAAGTATATCAATTAACTAAATTTAGAAGAAGTAATGCTGGTACATGTTTGAATCAAAGACCTATTGTTGAAGATGGCGAACATGTTAAGCGTGGAGATATTTTGGCTGATGGTCCTTCTATGCAAAATGGAGAATTGGCTTTAGGTCAAAATGTTACAATTGCCTTCATGACATGGCATGGTTATAACTATGAAGACGCTATTATCATGTCTGAAAGAATGGTTCGTGAAGATGTTTATACTTCAATTCATATTGAAGAATATGAAATTGAATGTCGTGAAACAAAATTAGGTGAAGAAGAAATTACTCGTGATATTCCTAACGTAAGTGAAAGTTCATGTCGTTTCTTAGATTCTCGTGGTATTGTTATGCCTGGTGCAGAAGTTAAAGAAGGGGATATCTTAGTTGGCAAAGTAACACCTAAAGGACAATCAGAAGTTAGCCCTGAAGAAAAATTGTTATTAGCTATCTTTGGAGAAAAATCTCGTGAAGTTCGTGATAATTCATTGAAAGTTCCTCATGGTGGTGCTGGTATTGTTCATTCTATTCGTGTATTTAAACGTAGTGAAGGTCATGAACTACCTCCTGGAGTAAATGAGGTTGTTAAGGTTTATATCGTTCAAAAACGTAAGATTTCTGAAGGTGATAAGATGGCCGGAAGACATGGAAATAAGGGTGTTATTTCTAAGATCTTACCTATTGAAGATATGCCATATATGGCTGATGGTACACCAGTTGATATCATGTTAAATCCATTTGGTGTTCCTTCACGTATGAATATTGGACAAGTATTAGAAATTCATTTAGGTATGGCAGCTAAAAAACTTGGTGTTAAGTTTGCTACACCAGTATTTGACGGTATTTCTAATGAAGAATTAAAAGATATCATGGCAGAAGCTGGAGTAAGTCCTGATGGTAAACAAGTATTACATGATGGTAAGACTGGTGAAGCTTATGATGAAAGAATTTCTGTTGGTGTTATGTATATGATTAAATTGGCTCACATGGTCGATGATAAATTACATGCTCGTGCTACAGGACCTTATAGTTTAGTAACTCAACAACCATTGGGTGGTAAAGCTCAAAATGGTGGTCAAAGATTTGGTGAAATGGAAGTTTGGGCATTGGAAGGCTATGGTGCCGCTCATACATTACAAGAAATCTTAACTATTAAATCTGATGATGTTATTGGCCGTACTAAGACTTATGAAGCAATCATCAAAGGTAAAGATATTCCAGAACCTGGTATTCCTGAATCATTTAGAGTTTTATTACATGAATTACAAGCTTTAGCTATCAATGTTAAGATGCTTGATGAAAATGGTAATGAACTTGATATGAAGAAGTTAGAAAAAGAAGAAGTTAGTGAAGAAATTGCGATGAGCATGGAAAATGTTCTAGGCAAAGAAGATAGTGAAGCACTAAGCATTCTTGATGAAGATGAAATCGAAGAAGCAGCAGCTGTAGGCTTTGATGAAGAATAAGGAGGAATTGTTAAATGAATATAAATAAATTTAGCGCAATGCAAGTTGGTTTAGCATCTCCTGAACGTATTCGTGAATGGTCATATGGTGAGGTTAAAAAGCCAGAGACTATCAATTATCGTTCACAAAAGCCTGAAAGAGATGGATTATACTGCGAAAGAATTTTCGGTCCTAGTAAAGACTGGGAATGTAGCTGTGGTAAGTATAAGAAAGTAAGATATGAAGGCGTTGTTTGTGATAAATGTGGAGTAGAAATTACTAAGTCTAGCGTTCGTCGTGAACGTATGGGTCATATTGAATTAGCTGCTCCAGTAGCTCATATTTGGTATTTAAGAGGCATTCCTAGCCGTATGAGTTTACTATTGAATATCACGCCTAAACAATTGGAAGAAATCGTTTATTTCGTTAGTAAGGTTGTAGTTGATCCTCGTGATACTAATCTTGCTTATAAACAAATTTTATCTGAACGTGAATATCGTGAAAATTTAGCAATCTATGGACCTGGAAGCTTTGTAGCTTTAACAGGTGCTGAAGCTATCAAGACTTTACTTGAAGAAGTAGATCTTGAAAAAGAACATGATATGATTGCGAAAGAATTGGAAAAGGCAACTGGTGATAAACGTAAGAAATTAATTAAACGTTTAGAAACTGTGGATGCTTTTAGAAATAGTGATAATCGTCCAGAATGGATGATCTTAACAGCACTTCCAGTTATTCCACCTGATTTAAGACCAATGTTACAACTTGATGGTGGAAGATTTGCTACAAGTGATTTAAATGATTTATATCGTCGTGTTATTACGCGTAATAATCGTTTGAAAAAATTATTAGAATTAGGTACACCTGCTATTATCGTGCAAAATGAAAAACGTATGTTGCAAGAAGCAGTAGATGCTTTAATTGATAATGGTAGAAGAAGTAAACCTATTACTGGTGCTGGAGGACGTGCTTTAAAATCTTTAAGTCATAGCTTAAAGGGTAAACAAGGACGTTTCCGTCAAAACTTATTAGGAAAACGTGTTGACTTCTCTGGTCGTTCAGTTATTGCCGTTGGACCAGATTTGAAGATGTATCAATGTGGTATTCCTCGTGAAATGGCTATTCAATTATATAAACCATTTGTTATTAATGAACTAGTAAATCAAGAGATTGCTACAAATCATAAAACAGCGGAAAAATTAATTGAAAGAATGGATGCACGTGTATGGGATGTTGTTGAACAAGTAATTGATAATCATCCAGTATTCTTAAACCGTGCACCTACGCTACATAGATTAGGTATTCAAGCATTTAAACCAAAATTAGTTGAAGGTAGAGCTATTCGTCTACATCCATTAGTATGTACAGCATTTAATGCGGACTTCGATGGTGACCAGATGGCTGTGCATTTACCTTTAAGTGAAGAAGCTTGTGCTGAAGCAGAAATTTTAATGTTAGGTTCTAATAATATCCTTTCACCTAAGGATGGTAAACCTATCGTTACTCCTTCACAAGACATGGTTCTTGGTAACTTCTACTTAAATATGGAAGAAACAGCTGATGAATTCCGTAAGAAAGCTGACTTTATCGAAAGCTTAGGAGATATTGAAACTGCTAAGATGTGGAGAAGATTTGCAGATAATGAAGGACATATCTTTAAGAGCCCTGATGAAGTTATGATGGCTTATGATATGAAGATTGTTCATTTGCATACACGTATTGCCTTAAAAGCAAGCAGTTTGAAGAAAACATGCTTTAGCGAAAAACAAAATGAATCTTATTTGATTACTACGGTTGGTAAGATTATATTCAATAGTATGTTCCCTAATGATTTCCCTTATATTAACCGTGTAACTAAGGAAAGCTTAGAAAATACTCCTGATTATGAATTTGTTCCAATGGGTACAAATATCAAGGAAGAGATTGCTAAGCGTGAGATTGCTCCAGAATTAAAGAAGAAGAATTTAGGTCAAGTAATTGCTGAAGTCTTCAATCGTTATGGTACTGAAGGTACTAGTGATATCTTGGATGCAATCAAAGATATGGGATTTAAATATTCTACAGTAGCTGGTATGACTGTTTCTTTGGCCGATATCAATGTTGCGCCTAATAAGCAAAAATATGTTGATGAAGGTAAGGCTAAATCTGATGTTATTCATACATTATTAGAACGTGGTTTATTAACTCCTCAAGAATGGGAAAGACATTTCTCAGCTATTTGGGATAGTACTAAGAAACAAATTGGTGGTCAATTAATGGCTAGCTTACCTCGTATGAATCCAATCAATATGATGGCTGTTTCTGGTGCCCGTGGTAATGAATCACACTTTACCCAATTAGCTGGTATGCGTGGATTGATGGCTCGTCCTACACAATCTAAGTCTAAGAAGGGTTATCAACCTTCAGTTATCGAGGTTCCTATTTATTCATGTTTCCGTGAAGGTATGACCGTGTCTGAGTTCTTTATTTCTACCCATGGTGTGCGTAAAGGATTAACAGATACAGCATTAAAGACAGCAGAATCTGGATATTTAACAAGACGTTTAGTAGATGTTGCGCAAGATGTTATTGTTAATGAAGAAGATTGTGGTACAGATAAGGGTTATTTGGTAGAAGATATCGTCGACCAAAAGAACAATTCTATTATCGAATCTTTATATGATCGTTTAGTTGGTAGATTTACAAAATATGAAGTTGTAGATCCTAATACTAAAGAAGTAATTGTTGAAGCAGATACTTATATGGATGAAGCTATAGCTCAACGTATTGTAGATGCTGGTATTAAACAAGTATATATCCGTAATATCTTTACTTGTGAAAGCAAGACTGGTGTATGTCAAAAATGTTATGGACGTAATATGGCAACTGGAAAGGTTGTTGAAACTGGTGAAGCTATTGGTATCATGGCAGCTCAATCTATTGGTGAACCTGGTACTCAGTTAACCATGCGTACTTTCCATACTGGTGGTGTTGCTTCAGGTAATGATGGTGATATCACTCAAGGTTTACCACGTGTTGAAGAATTATTTGAAGCTCGTTGTCCAAAACGTGTTGCTGTATTAGCTAAGATTAGTGGTGAAATTACTGATATTCGTGAAATGGAATCTAAGACGGGTATGATCGTTGTAGTTTCTAATGAAACAGAATCTATTGAACATAAATGTGATTTAACTCAAACTATTAGACCTTGGATTAAAGTTGGCACTCAAGTAAAAGCTGGTGAAAAACTTACTGAAGGTCAAATCGCACCAAAAGAATTATTAGCGGTAGCAGGTGTTCAAGAAGTTCAAAAATATATCTTGAAAGAAGTTAAGAAAGTTTATGCTGCTCAAGGTATTGAAATCAGTGATAAACATATCGAAGTTATGATTCGTCAAATGTTGAAGAAAGTAATCATTACTGATGGTGGTGATTCTGGATTGAGCGTTGGTCAAACTATTAGTTTATATCAAATGACTTTAATTAATGAACGCTTATTTGATGAAGGTAAGACTCCTGCTAAATTTGGAGCAGTATTATTAGGTATCACTAAGGCTTCAGTTGAAACAGATTCCTTCTTATCGGCTGCTTCATTCCAAGAAACTACTAAAGTATTAACTGATGCAGCAATTAAAGGTAAGACTGACAATTTAACAGGTTTGAAAGAAAATGTTATTATTGGTAAGTTAATTCCTGCAGGTACTGGAAGTAATTTCAATCGTGAGTCTAGTCATAGAATTGCTTTAAGAGCTACTCAATTAAAAGCTGAAAGAGAAGCTCGTAACTATCATCCAGATACTAAACCTCTACCAAAAGAAGTATTAGAAAATGGAAAAGATAGTGAAACAGGAGAAATTTATCAAGCTCCAGAAGCTAATACACAAGAATAATAAATTAGACCGTTGAAAATTCAGCGGTCTTTTTATAAGTTTTGATATGTTATAATCTTTATGGTGATAAAAATGAAAAAAATATGTTGGATAACAACAGGTGGTACAATTGCTAGTATTGGTACAAAAGATGGTTATATTGCAGCAAATAAAGGTGAAATCTTATATGATTTATTAGGGAATATGACCGCCCAATATGATATAGAAATATATGATCTTTTTACGATGGATAGCAGTAATATTCAACCTGAAGAATGGAAGGATATTGCTGGTTGTATAAATGAAAGAATAGATGATTATGATGGTTTTGTCATAACTCATGGTACTGATACTATGGCTTATACATCTAGTTGTTTGAGTTTTATGTTATTGAATATAAAAAAGCCTGTAGTATTAACTGGTTCACAACTGCCGCTTATCCATCCATTAAGCGATGGTTTAGAAAATATGCGTTTAGCCCTAGCTATAGCTAGTAGTGATTGTCATGGAGTATTTGTAGCTTTTAATCGAAAAGTAATATTAGGTACTAGAGCAGTAAAAGTTAGAACCACAGGTTTCCACGCTTTTGAAAGTGTTAATTATCCGTATGTTGCAACTGTAAATAGTTTGGGTTTAGATTTACATTCAGAATATTTATTAAATAATAATGAACCATATCAATATAATGATAGTCTATGTACTGATGTATTTTTATTAAAATTAATACCCGGCATGAACCCAAATATCTTTGATATGCTAATTAAATTAAATATTAAAGGAGTAGTAATTGAAGCCTTTGGTATTGGTGGATTATCATATATTCGCCGTGATTTTACTAAGAAAATTGTTGATTTGTTAGATGCAGGAATTAGTGTTGTAGTATGTAGTCAATGTTTATATGAACGTAGTGATTTTAGTATCTATGAAGTAGGTAAAAAAGCTTTGGAACATGGAGTAATCGAAGCTTATGATATGACAAGTGAAGCATGTGTTACAAAACTAATGTGGATCTTAGGTCAAACTAATGACGTAGCAAAAATCAAAGAAATGTTTATGCATAATTATGCTAATGAAATAAAAGAAAATATTAAATTAAAATAATTAATTTAAAAAACCTGTCGACATTATTATCGACAGGTTAATAGTTTAAATATCATTGATTATTCAATCATAATCTTATTGCTAGTTTCAACTTGTTGTACTTCATTATTAGGAACAATTAATTGTAATACACCATTTTCGAATTTAGCTTTGATATCTTCAACCTTAATATCATTACCTACATAGAAACTTCTTGAGCAAGAACCAAAGCTTCTTTCTTGACGGATGACATTGCCCTTAGCATCCTTTTCTTCATCATTTGTATTATGAGTTGCGCTGATATTAATATAACCATCTTGTAGTTCGATATTAACATCTTCTTTATTATATCCTGGTAATTCGATATCTAAGATATAATTGCCATCCTTTTCATGAACATCTGTCTTCATAACAGGTAAGTTACGATAAGTTGGTCTATCAAACATATCATCGAATAAATCATCAAATAAACTATAACGTGTTGGCATAAATTTCATATTGGTCATCTCCTTTTAAGCATATATTAACTGAAACTTAATACCGCTTGTACCTTAACTCTTGGTACGATTATATTATAGCACCAAGTTTAGCAGAGTCAATACTTAAGTGCTAAAAATTTATACATTTTATTTAAATTGTATATTTGTATTTTAAAAAATATAAATATATAATTAAATTGTAATAGAAATAGGTTATATGTTATAATAAAAACACTTTTTTAAGATTGGAGGTGCAATAGTGCAAATAGGTATCATCTATTATTCGCAGACCGGTAGTACTAAAAAATTAGCAGATGGACTAGGCGAAGCATTAGGCATTGAACCAATCGATATTTCTAAACCTCATGTTTTAAAGAATTATGATATGTTATTTGTGGGTTGTGGTACATATAATGATTTACCAAGTGATATGATGATTAATTATATAAATAATATACCTGCTAATAGTATTTCTGGGGCAGTTATCTTTATGACTAATGCAACGGGTAAAGATAGTGCTCAACTATTAGTTAATAGTTTAAGTGCTAAAGGTATTGAAGTTTATGAAAAACATTTTGTCTGTCCATGTAAAAGATGGTTATTTAAATCTAAACGTCCAGATAATCATGATATTGTACGATTTAAAAAATTTGGTACAAAAATAGTAAAAGCTTTACAACAATAATTGGCACCCTTAGGGGTGCCAATAATCATTTATTATAATTTTGTTTATTAACTAATTCATAGCTAAATATTAGCTTACTATCTAAGTCAACATCATGCATATTAATAGCTTGAATTTGATTATTATCATAAGTTTTATAATAATATATGCCTTTTTGAGTATCTACACAACAAGTATAGATAGTATAATCAGGTTTTCCATCAGGCGTTATAACAGCACCTTTAACCATAGATACATTATCTAAAATATGGAAGAATTGACTTATCTTTCCATCATCATCTTCTTGATGCCAATTGTTCGCTCTTAAAAATGCAGCTTTAACAAAGCGTGATGTTGGCGAATAATCTCCTGGTAAGCCTATGCCACCAAAACCTTGACCATAGGCTTTTAAATTAACATCCTTGGCAAAAGAATTTGTGGGATTATTTACATCTAAATGTAAATAATTATTTAAATGCATTAAATAATAATTAAATGGTGGATTATTAGTTAGTACGTGGAAAGGATTATCATAGATATGAACTCCATCTTCCATAGCTTCAATAACAATTGATTTATTACCATCACTTAACATCCAATGTAATGGAGCAGGATTAATTCCTGGTTTAAATGGTTCATTTAATAAATTAATATTTTCTAATAAACGATATGCTTCATCGACACTTGTACATTGACCTAGAATCCAAGGAATAATTTCATATGGAGCTACATTTTCTTTACCTTCTATTCTTGGTTTATAACATGCATTGTTAGGGAAATTTAAGCCTGCCATTCCTAATCCTTTTTCATTTACTGCTTCAGCAAATAATGCTTGATCATCTACAATGGTTGCCATACCAATTAAAGCATAATGGTTTTCCATTGTTTTTTGATCTTTAAAATAAATAGGATGATTTCTTGGAGTAATTGCGACTTTTTGGCCAAAATTATATTCTAAATCTAAAGTTCTACCAAATAAAAATTTTTCATCATTTAAAGTTAAACATGTACACATATTATGTTTTCCTACTTTCTATAGATTCATTATATCCTATTTAAGCAATAAAAGCATTAAAAAAGCCATTAGATAATCTAATGACTAATATACTAAAGCACACCACATACCACTTGCATTGGCAATCGCAATCTTTGTTGCATTAGCATCCATTAAGATTGAACGATGACCGCTAGAGTTCATCCACCAATTTAATTTATCTTGAACACTAGATCCAGCATAGGTAAGAATTTCTAATGGATGGTTACTATATGATACTCCTAATTCATCAAATACGGTTTTATAATGTGAACCATTAGGACGAGTATGAGAAACATTTCCTAAAGCTTCTTGAGCACGAATAGCTACAGCTTGTTGAGCTAAATCATCACCAAGTTCAAAGGCATGTAAACCATTTGCCGCTCTTTGTTCATTTATTAAATCTAGCATATATTGGATATCATCACCATTATATTCTACATTGGAAATGTCAACATAAGTATTATTTACTTTTACTGGTACTACTACTTCAGTAGTATTTAAACTTTTATCCTTAGCAATTATTTTTATTTCATAATCACCAGGAGTTGTTGTATCAACAGTACTATCAATAGTTACATCAGGATAAATAGCTGAATTATCATAAGTGAATTCTAGATAATCCCAAGGATTGAATTCACTATCTTTAGTAATGACAATACTATCTTGAGTAGCTTTAACTACTGGAGCAATAGTGTCTACTACTTTAATATTTAATTGTAAGCTTTGACTTGTATTAATTAAAGTTAGACTTGATGGGTTTGATTGAATGTTGATTGAAGCATTTACGATATGATCACCTAATACAGTTGTATCAATTGTATCAATATTTACTGTTGTTTTAGCTAAATCAATTTCGTTAATATCAATTGTTTCAATATTATTAATAATAGAAGATTTAATTAATTCACTATTTTCAATAGAATTAATTTCTACTTCAATTGTTTGAATCTCATTTAAATTTGTTTCATTTTGTACTACTTCAGCTTTAGGATTTAAAGTAGTTAGGCTAAGTGCTATTAGTGATGCGAAAAAATAATTACTTAATTTTTTAATATTCATTCGTTCCTCCTTTAAACACGTGTATTATTTTAACTTTGTTTAAAGGGAAATGTCAAATTTTTATAGGCTTTTTTTAAGTTTTTTAAGGTTTTTAGTGCGTTTAAGCGTTTTCAACTTATTATAATTTTCTAAAAGTTGAATTTCAGCTTTACTACTATTTTGGGGAATATAGAATTCTATATTAGCTATTTCATCTGGTAAATATTGAATGTGAGGCCACATATCTTTGCGAGCATAATCATATTTATCATCTTCATCCATATTAACTGGGGTTAGACGTAAATATGCTGGTACTTGATATGATGTACTATTAACAACATTTAAAGCTGCATCTATAGCTTCATCTGCACTTCTACTTTTTGGGGATAAGGCTAATTCGATTACTGTATTGGCTAAAGGGATTCTAGCTTCAGGAAAACCAATGCGTTTGGCAGCATCTATAGCATTTACACATCTAGCACAAGCAGCAGGGTTTGCTAGCCCTATGTCTTCATAGGCAATAGTTAATAATCTTCTTTCAATGGATACCATATCATTAGCTTGAATTAGCCGGGCTAGATAATATAGGGCTGCTTGAACATCGCTACCTCTAATGGATTTTTGTAAAGCACTTAAAGCATCATAATGACCATCATCATCTTTACTAATAGAAGAATTAGCTAAGCGACTATATTCTAAGACAACATCCATAGTAATATGCTTGTTGGCAATTGCACATATTTCAAGAACATTTAAAGCATAGCGAATATCCCCATTAGCATGATTCGCAATTATATGTAAAGCATCTTCATCAATAGTTACTTCATTATTTAATCCTTCAGGAGCTTTAATCGCATTATTAATAGCTTCTGAAATATCATCAGCACTTAAAGCTTTAACTTCTAAAAGATGACAACGTGAACGAATAGCGGGATTTATGGCAAAATATGGATTACTAGTAGTAGTACCCATTAGATAGATTAGTCCTTCTTCTAAATAAGGTAATAAAAGATCTTGTTTATCTTTATTTAGACGATGAATTTCATCGACAATTAATACTAAACCATTATTCATTTTAGCTTCTAAAAATATTGCATCTAATTCTTTTTTATTACCAGTTACAGCATTAAATAAACGATAAGGACGATTCAAAGAATTCGCAATAGCTTTAGCTAAAGTAGTTTTACCTGTACCACTAGGGCCAAAGAAAATAAATGAGAATAATTGTTTTTGTTCAACAACTTTACGCAAGATCATATCTTTGCCAACTAAGTGTTTTTGTCCAATGACATCATCGATGGTTTTAGGACGCATTCTAAGTGCTAATGGCTGTTTCATAGGCCCTCCTTGATTATTATTAATTCTATCATTTTAGAGGCAATTTTGATATACTATATTGATGAGGATTGTGATAAAATGCGAATAGTTATTCAAAGAGTAAAACATGCTAGCGTTACTATTGATAATGCTATATATAATAAGATAGAACAAGGTCTATTATTATTAGTAGGATTTGAAAAAAATGATACAGAAGATATATTGCCTAAGATCTGTGATAAAGTAGCAGGTATTAGAATATTTGAAGATGAAAATGGAAAGATGAATCTAAGTGCTAAAGATTTAAATCTTGAAATATTATCAATTTCGCAATTTACTTTATATGCGGATATGAAAAAAGGTAAAAGACCTAGTTTTGATTCAGCTATGGAAGCAAATAAAGCTAAAGAGTTATATGCTAAATTCAATGAGATGTTATCGACATATCTACCAGTAAAGACTGGAATATTTCAAGCCGATATGAAGATAGAATTATTGAATGATGGACCAGTAACAATTATTTTAGATTCAAATGATTTAATCAGAAGGGAAAAATAAAAATGATAATATATGGAAGTGAAATAGCTAAAAATATTAAAGCAGATATTAAAAGTAGAGTAGATGAAATTGTAGCTAGTGGTAAGCGTAAGCCTTGTTTATGTGTTATTTTAGTAGGTGATGATCCTGCTAGTATATCTTATGTAAAAGGTAAGGAAAAAGCATGTGCAGAAATTGGCTTTGCTTCAAAAATGATTACTTTACCACAAGAAACTAGTGAAGAAGAATTATTAGATATTGTTAGAGAATGTAATAATGATGATAATATCGATGGTATCTTAGTACAATTACCTTTGCCAAAACATATCAATGCCCATAATATTATTATTAATATTGATCCTAATAAGGATGTTGATGGTTTACATCCTTTAAATGTTGCGAAATTATATCAATCACAAGATGGCTTTGTTCCATGTACTCCTCAAGGGGTTATGCAGATACTTAAACAAGCTAATGTAAGTTTAGCAGGTAAACATGTAGTAGTTATAGGTAGAAGCCATTTAGTAGGTTCACCAGTAGCCCGTTTATTATTAAATGAAAATGCTACAGTAACTATGTGTCATTCATATACTCAAGACTTATCTTCAATTACTAAATTAGCTGATATTCTAGTAGTATGTGTAGGAAAACCACGCATGATTACCAAAGAATATGTTAAAGAAGGTGCGGTTGTGATTGATGTAGGAGTAAATCGCGATGAAAATGGTAAATTATGTGGAGATGTTGATTTTGAAAATGTTAAAGAAAAATGTTCTTTAATTACTCCGGTTCCTAAAGGGGTAGGACCAATGACCATATGCATGTTACTTGTTAATACCTTGAAAGCTTATGAAGGTAGAATTAATGGCTAAAATATTAAGTATAATCTTAGTTATTTTCTTATTGATATTTTGTTATGCAAGCTTTATTGAACCAAATCGTTTAATTGTAAAAGATGTAAATATTACAATGGAAGCTCCTATTGAAAATATTACCTTTTTTACTGATACACATTTTGGCACAAATTATTCCCAAGAAAAAGCTGAAGAAATAGTTAATAAAATTAATGAAATTAATGCGCCAATTGTTATATTTGGTGGGGATTTAATAGATGCTTATTGGCAAGATAAAGATCTTCTTGATTTAGAAGTTTTAAGCAATACCTTAAGTAAAATAAATGCCAAATATAAAATAGCAGTATGGGGTAATCATGATTATGGTGGTGGAGCATATCGCCATTATGAAAAAATCATGGAAGATGCAGGCTTTATCCTTTTAAAACAAGATAGTTTAACTATTGAAGAATTAAAAATAAATATTATTGGTTTTGATGATTTACAACTTGGTACATCATTGAATGATCCGCAAAACTTAAAAGCTAAAGAGGATTATTTCAATATTTATATATCACATGAACCTGATTTATTTAGTACTATTGATGTTAGTGAAGCAGATTTATGCTTAAGTGGACATTCCCATGGAGGACAAATTTCTTTACCAATTATAGGTAGTCTTATAAGCAATATGGGTGCTAGAAAATATATCAAGGGAGTGTATAATATAGATGCAACTAAACTTTTTGTTTCTTCAGGTATTGGAACAACAAAAATTAAGATGCGATTATTAAATATTCCGGAGATTGTTAATATAAAATTTAAAGGAGAATGATCATGCTAGATTATAAATTAAATGATATTGTGGAAATGAAAAAGGAACATCCTTGTCATTTATCTAAACAATGGCGCATTATTCGTATGGGCGCGGACATTAAAATTAAATGTTTAGGATGTGGAAATGTAGTAATGATGTCTAGACATGATTTTGAAAGAAAATTAAAGAAAGTCATTAAGGAGGATGTAGAATAATGCCATTAACAGCTGGTATAGTAGGTTTACCTAATGTTGGTAAATCAACTTTATTTAATGCGATTACCCAAAGTAGTGTAGAAGCAGCAAACTATCCATTCGCTACTATTAATCCTAATGTTGGAGTAGTAGAAGTTCCTGATGAAAGAATGGATAATATTGTTAAATTATTTAATCCAAGAAAAACCATTTATACTACTTTTGAATTTACGGATATTGCCGGTTTAGTAAAAGGCGCTTCACAAGGTGAAGGTCTAGGAAATCAATTTTTATCTCATATTCGCCAAACAGATGCGATATGTCATGTAGTAAGATGTTTTGAAGATCCTAATATTACCCATGTAGAAGGTAGTGTTGATCCAATTAGAGATATTGAAATCATCAATTTAGAATTAGCAATCGCTGATTTACAAAGCGTAGAAAATCGTTTAACTAAAATTGAACGTAAAGCTCAAGCTAAAGATAAAGAAGCAATGGCTGAATATAGTGTTTTAAATAAATTGGTAGATGCTTTAAAAGCTGGAAATCCTGCAAGAAGTGTTGAATTAAATAAGGAAGAAATGGAAATAGCTAAAAGTTATCAACTATTGACCATGAAACCAATGATATATGTAGCCAATATTTCAGAAGATGATATTAGTACACCAGAAAATAATGCTAATTATCAAAAAGTAAAAGAATATGCAACTAAACAAAATAATGATGTAATTGCGATTTGTGCATCAATTGAAGAAGAACTATCAGGCTTATCTAAAGAAGAAAAAGCTATCTTCTTAGAAGAATTAGGAATTAAACAAAGTGGTTTAGATAGTGTAATTCAAGCAGCATATCATATGTTAGGATTAAAAACTTTCTTTACCGTAGGTGAACCTGAATGTCGTGCTTGGACTTTTAAAGAAGGTATGTTAGCACCAGATTGTGCTGGTATTATTCATACTGACTTTAAACGCGGATTTATTCGTGCAGAAACTTATAGTTATGATGACTTAATGGAATATAAGAGTGAACAAGCTTTAAAGGAACATGGTAAGTTGCGCTTAGAAGGTAAAGACTATGTAGTTAAAGATGGAGATATCATGCACTTTAGATTTAATGTGTAAAATATAGTTAATTGTGATAAAATAAACTTAAGAAGTATGGAGGTACAAATTTATGAAATTAATCTTAGCGATTGTATCTAATGACGATAGCTCAAGCGTTTCATCAGCATTAACTAAAAATAATTATTCGGTAACTCGTCTAGCAACTACTGGTGGTTTTTTAAGAGCTGGAAATACTACAATGATCGTCGGAACTGAAGATGACAAAGTAGAACGCGCTATTGAAATTATCGGTAACGAAAGTAAAAGAAGAACGGAAATCGTTCCATCTACTGCTAGCTATGATATTGGAAGATATGCTTCATTCCCAGTGGAAGTACAAGTTGGTGGAGCAACAATCTTCGTATTAGATGTTGAACAATTCATTAAAGTTTAATTAAATTGCTTAGCTAAATGCTAAGCTTTTTTAATGCAAAAGTTGGTTATTTTTTGTATATAGAAATCGAGTATATTTAAGTAAAAAATCAATAAAATATACAATTTTCCATAAATAAGTACAATTTTTTATTGAAAATAAGCAAAAACACAATAAATTACCCCTAAAGTAAAGGTATGTTTTTTGGTTATTTTTTACTATTGCTTAATAAACTTATATTTGTTAAAATTTTAACAAATAATACTGTTATTACTCATAACGTGTTATATTATGCTTGTTTCATGTCAGAAAGTGATATTGAAAATACAAGTAACAATTGTTAATATCAAAGTAACAACATATATCATTAAAAAAGATAAATTAATAATATTATAAAATTAAAACAAAATATATTCGCTATATTATAGAAAGGAGAAATGATTATGAAAAAAATGTTGGTTGCTATTTTTACCCTAATGTTACTAGTGGGGTGTACAACAGAAAATGTAAATGTATCTAAAGAGATTGGTGATAACTTAGCTTCTTCTAATCCAAATATTTCAGGAAATTTACCAAAAGTATATATAAAGGATATTCTTGAATTTGATGAGTTTGATATAACAAGTGAGAGTTTTACGGATATTACAAAAGCAGATAATCAAGAATTGTTAGATGAAGATACTTATTATGCTCAATCAAAACAATTCACGGATTGGATTGTTCCGCAATATGATGAAATGATGCAAGAGATAACAAGCGCAAATTATAGTAAAATTGATTATATAAATGGGACAGATGGTTTATTAATGTTATTAGAAAATAAAGATAATGGTTATATGCTATATATTTATGATAATAACAGAATTAAAGTAGTTGATGGTGAAAATTCTCAATGTTATGTAGCGGATAAAGATCTAAGTTATACCAATGGATTATTAGATAATTTCTTAGAAGAAATAAGTAGTTTTATGACAAATCTTCGAAATGAGTATAATGAAGAAATAAATGAAAAGAATATGAATGCTCCAATTTGTGAAAACGATGGAGTACAAACTCAATATTTAGAAATAACAATAGGAAATCCACATAGTTTATCAGAAGGATGTATACACCATACGTTTGGCACAGATAGAGTATGGTATCAAGACTACTTAACATATTATCAATGCCCAGAATGTGGACAAAGGATTCAAGAAGAAGAGATAAGTATAGAAGTAGATAGAGAATGTTTTGGATATTAGTTGCTTGATAAAATTTGCTTATTTTATGTCCGAAAATGATATTGAAAATACAAGTAACGATTGTTAACATCAAAGTACAAAGTAATATTAAATTAATCATATAATTTTAAGGAGAGTTGTACTATGATGGGCAGGTATAAAAACGGTGATAGTTTATTCCGTATAATTAGAAAATAGAAATGAGGTATGAACCATGAAGAAATTTTTGTTTGTTTTATGTATTCTAATGATTATGGTAGGTTGTAGTAAATCTAATAATGTATCATCTGAAATTAATAATAATTTATCTTCTAGTAATCCAAACATTTCTGCAAAAGGAGCTACAGTAGATGAAAGTGGTAATCAAGTTTTAAAAGAATTTCATATCACTAGTGATAGTTTTAATGATATTACTAAAGCTGATAATCCTGAATTATTAGATGATGAAACTTACTATGAACAGACAAAGGAATATACAGAGTGGTTAGTTCCACAATATGATGAAATGATTGATGAGATTACTAGCGCTAAGTTCAAAGTGATTGATTATATAGATGGTACAGATGGATTATTGTTGGTATTAGAAAATGAAGACAATGGTTACATGCTATACATCTATGATAATAATCGTGTTAAGATTATCAATGGTAATGATACTAATTCTTATGAACTTGATGGCGATTTATCATATAGTTATTCATTATTAGATGGACTATACCAAAAAATTAGTGATTTTAATACTAATTTAAGAGAAAAATCAAAATGAGATGAAGAAAATGAAAATTTATAAAAAATAATATTAACATCTATTATATTTTTGATGACAATAGTAAGTGTTAACGCTTCTCAAAATAGACAGGATGTTACAGAAAGACGTGGGCTAGCATATTCAAACATGATAATAAAAATAAAATGTCCTGCAAATGAAGGACCTTATGCAGAAGTTACAAGAGGTAATTTTTCAACAAGTTCAAGTATTGTTGGGTCTTCATATTTTATGGATATTAAACAGTAATCCAGGATACTTCATTATTGCTGCAAGCTATAGTTTGTCTGATGGAACATCTTATGTACCATCAACTATGGGATATACAAATGGTTATACTTCATATGAGTATACTACAGCATGTCAAGGATGGTAAAGGCATATATCATGTAATCAAAATTTAAGAAATTTTAAAAGGTTAGAATGGATATGCACAACCATTCTAGCCTTTTAGTATATAATGGAAAAGGAGATATAGAAGATGAAAAAACTTTTTACTTTATTAACAATACTGTTGATTTGTGGAGCTATTAATGTACAAGCGGTTCAAGAAAATCCAATAGAAGCATGTGAAGCACAATCTGACGAAACAAAAGAATGTATGATTAATGAAGATGGAGAATGTGAATGTATATATAAAATTTCTTTGTATGGGAATAATCACCAAGGCGGTGACGATTAATTGAATATCACACCAATAGAATATGCTTATTTTAAAAGAATTCGCAACGAAAACGATGATATTAGTGCTTTAGCGTTTAAAATAAATGTTAGTAAAGGTCTTTTGTATGATATTGAATCGGGAAGAAGAGCGTTGACAACGGAAGTATTTAAAAAAGTTATAAATTATTATGGAATAAAATATGATAGTTCCAGAGAGTTATATGATGAAGGATATAATTTAGTTTTAGAATTATTTAAATATACAGTAAAAATAGATAAGTCTGGTTTCTTTAAATTATATGAACAATTTGAAGAAAAAATAGATGAATATAAGCACTCTAAAGCCTTTATATTTGTGGATCTTATAAAATCGATGCGTGAAACTAAGCTTAAAAATTATAAAAGTGGAGAAGTATATCTTGAAAAATGCAAAGAGTATATTGATCAATATGACAATAATATAATCTTTATTTATGCCATACAATGGATGTTTACCAAAGAAATTGAAGATAATGTTAAAGAATTAAGAAAAATACTTATAGGAACTTATAATAAATATTCATTAAATAATCTTGATAGTTATATATTAGGAATGCTTTATTATCAAATTGGTAGATTATTACAAATAGAAGAAGATTATTTTGAAGCCGATAAATATTTTGACGAAAGCATTAAATATTTTAAATTTAATGGATTGTTAAATCGTGAAATACAAGCAAATATACAGAAAGCCATTAGTTATATGGAAATAAATCAATTTGAAAAAGCTGAAAAAATTTATTTGGAAATGTATAATAAAGCATTAGAAAATAATTTTATTGGGCGTATTAAAGTTTGTTGCGATAATTTAACTGTATTGTACTTTGTGATAAATAAATTTGATAAAGCAGAAAAATTTTATCAATCTGCTAAAAAGAATGGTTCGACATTTTCGGATATTAATTTTTATCATGCATATATTGTCTATAAAACAAAGCCTTTAAAAGAGGCACGTAGTGAAATATCTCAATTAATAAAAAATGAAAACAAAAAAAGAATATTATTATCTTTAAAATTCATTCAAGCGATGCTGAATAAAAATGATTCGAAAGTTGATGAGTATTACGAATCAGCGTTAGAAGAATTTAAATTAATTAATGCAAAAATAGATGATAAATTAGTAACTAAAATGATTATAGAATATTACCAAAATCGTAATAATGATAAATTTAATAAATTGGTAAAGGAATATTTCGAAAAATATTATTGATTTTATGTCCAAAAATATTATTGAAATTACTAGTAGGAATAATTATTATAAAACCAAAGAAAGATGATATTCTAAAAATAATTTATAAATATAAAGCGAGGTAGTGTGAAATGATGGGTAGGTATAAAAACGGAGATGAATAATAATTTTAAGTTTTTTAAATTTATAAAACAAGGAGGAAATATTTTTATGCGTAAATTTAAAAAAATAATTATTGTAGTTGCTTGTTTATTGATGACTCCAGTTGCAACCTTAGCTGAAGGTATTGAACCAAGAGCGGCAGTTCATTCATGTGGTGGTATATTAACTGATACAACAGAATATGGCCCATGGGGTTTTGCTTATGAAGCACCTTGTGTTCATAATCATCCTTATGGCACAGATGTATATCAAAAAAGAGATGTAATTGTTCGTAGAAGTTGTAATAAATGTGGCATGAATGAAATTATTAGTATAACTGAGGAAGTTATATATAAGGAATGCCATGGGTATGATTGGTAATTAAATATTTAGCCACAAGATTTCAAAATTCTTGTGGCTTTTTGCCAAATGTAAGGTGGTGAAAATATGAAGCTAGTTGATGTTAGTAAAATATATCATAATAAAAGTAGTGAAGTTGTTGCTTTAGATAAAATAAATTTGTCTTTTGAAAATAAGGGTTTAATAATTATTCAAGGGGCTAGTGGTTCGGGAAAAACTACCTTATTAAATATTTTAGCAGGCATTGATCATGATTATGATGGTGTTGTAGATGGCTTGTATGATTCATCATATTTGATGCAAAATGTAGCTCTATTTGAGAATATGAGTGTATATGATAATCTGTTGATAGTTTGTAATAGACATAAGACTATAGATAAGTATCTTGCTAAATTTAATCTTGATGAAGTTAAAAATCATAAAGTTAAGAAATGTTCAAATGGGCAAAAGAAAAGAGTTCAATTGTTGTGTGGTTTTTTAAATAATAAGCAGATGATGCTTTGTGATGAACCTACAGCGGCACTTGATTATGAAAATGCTGAAGAAGTAATGATGATGTTAAAACAGATTGCTAAACAGAAATTAGTAATTGTTGTTACACATGATATTGCTTTGAGTGAAAAATATGCAGATAGGATTATTAAAATTGAAAAAGGCATAATTGTTCGGGATGAAATAATTAATGATACTTCTAAAATTATTGTTAAAAATAATAAAAAAATTAGAAGTTTAGTAGCTACCATTAAATTGGTTATAAAAGATTTATTGTCTAGACCTATTAATTATTTATTGCTTAGTGTTTTTATTTTTATAGGTGGAATGTGTTTATATGTAGTAACTAATTTATTTTTTAGCTTGAATGCTCAGCTTGATTATAATGATAGTTTTGAAAATGGTAATAATATAATTGTTGAATATAATCAAGAAGAAAAATTTGTGGATATTACTAATATGGAATCAAATATGATAAATCTTGATGGTAGAGTATATGTTAATTATGATTATATTAGTTACAATAATCTGCAACATTTACTTGATAATAATCCCGAAATAATTGCATATGAAGCCAATGTTGAAACATTTGATTATGCAGTTTATAATGATGGCTTTGATAAAGATCAAGGCGTTTTTAAGTTTATTTTGGATGAAATTCCTTCTGAGCAAAAGGATCAATATATAGAAAAATATTCTGGTTCAATTAGTAATTATTTGTATGATATTAGCTTTAGGCCTCGTCATTATCCATTTATTTCATCACAAATTGTTTATAATGGAAGTGAGTATGAAAATGAATTAACTGCTTTTGATGAGTTAGATAAAGATTATTTAGCTAATAGTGTTAATGTTTTTTATTTGCGAAATTATGATGATATACCATTACTTTATGGTTCATATGTTGAAGGTCCTACAGATATAATTATTGATCAAAAAGTAGCTAATATTGTTATGGATGAATATGATATTGATAACATTGAAGATTTGCTTGATATGAATATTGATTTAAAACAGAAAACATATGCTTTTGTTAATATACTTTATGAACGTTTGAATTTACCTAGTTATGATAGTTTTACCTATACAATTAAAGGGATTACTAGTGTTAATAATGATGAATTAGCTATGATATTTATATATAATGATATAGTTAACGATCAATTGTTAGCTACGCATTTAGTAGGTACAGATAATTTGCAATTCCAAAATGTTCGTTTTATTTTAGATCCAAATTGTGATATAGAAAATTTAGTTATTAAAATTAATGATGAACTTGGTTTGGCTAATACATCATTTGTATCTTTAGCAGATTTGAATTCCCAAAGTAATGCTTTAAATCGACATAATGAAGATATGTTAATGTATTTAGGAATGATATTTTTAGGTATTATTGGTTTGTTAGTATTATTCTATTTATTACAAATGCGAACTAATAAAAAAGAAGCTAGATTAATTGTAAGCTATGATTATAATTTTAACTTTTATATAGTCATTAAGAATGTTATTCTAGGACTATTAGGGCTATTAATAATGCTTGTATTATCACATTATATTTTAGTTTATATTAATGAATTAGGAATTCAATATGGTTATAGTTATTTAATGGAAGATAATAACTTATTTATCTTATTAAGCTGGTTGATAATGTTAATCATTGCAATATTAGTTAATAGATTGTTGGTGCATAGCAAATGATTTTAATTAAAGATTTATGTAAAAGTTTTGGCAATCAACTTATTTTTAAAAATGTCGATTTCTGTATAAATAAATGTGGATTATATGGAATAGTTGGAAGTAGTGGTAGTGGGAAGTCTACTTTATTAAATATAATTTTTAAAAATGAGGCTTTTAATAGTGGTGAAGTCATTGTTGATGGAACAATGGCGATGATATATCAAAATTATGAACTTATTGATGAACTTAATGTTTTAAGTAATATTACTTTATATCGTAAAAATTTATATAATCTTAAAAGTATTATTAATGATTTAGGATTAAAACCAATGTTACATCATTATCCTAAAGAATTATCAGGGGGACAGGCGCAAAGAGTTGGCATAGCTAGAGCTTTAGTGTGTAATCCAGATATAATTTTATGCGATGAGCCATGTGAATCATTGGATATTGATAATAAGATTATTGTGATGGATATGTTAAAAAAACTATCACAAGATAAAATTGTTATAATGGTTAGTCATGATAGACAAATTATAGATGAATATTGTGATGTTATATATACAATTGAAAATTATAATATAAAAGAAGATATTCGAAATAATAATTTAGAAATGTTTATTCCTAAAAATATGCCACTTGTCAAAGTTGATGCGAAAAGGATTGTTAGAAAAACATTGCAGAAAAAGAATATTATTTTTAGTATTTGTATATCTTTGATGATGGTTATTTTAGGAATATTAAATATTATTAGTAAAGATTATTTTGCGCTTAATGAGTCAAGAGATGTTTTGAATATTAATATGTTATATGTTGATGCTGATGCTTCTTATCTTCTTGAAGAAAATGGCATTGCTTTAGCTTTGAGGCCGATAATTTCCTTTGAAGAAATGAGATATAATGATAAAAATTATGCGATAAATATTATCCCCTATATTGATAATGATTTATATCCTATGCCAGCAGCTAATATTTTATATATTAATAATTATTTAGCAGATATGGTTAATTTAACAGAAGGTTCGCAAGTTATACTTAATTATAAGAGTGTGAATGGAAACTTTGAAGAGATGAATTATAGTGTCGGGAAAATAATTCATGAAGATTGTACGATTCCTCAGGCTTACTATAATCTTGATGTAATATTAGGTGAATATGATAATATTCCTATAAATGATGAAGGTGCGACTTTTTTAGATTATTTCAATTCCCAAGCTACTCGCTATCAAGTGAATGTTGGATATGATAATATTGAAAATAATTATCGAAAATATGGTGATATTGCAGGAATTGATTTTTATAATTTAGTATATGATGAAAGAATAGATAATTATACTAAACAAAGGCCAATAAAATTAATGTTTGATATAGCTAGTTATTGTATATATGGCATAATAGTATTAATAGCAATTTTATTTAATTATCGTACTAATAATAAACAATTAAGATGTTATGGATTACTAGTTAATTTTGGTAATGAAATAAAAGATATAAAGAAAGAACATTTAAAATATAAAATAATTAGTTTTTCATTAATTTATCTTATTTTAAATGTTTGGTTATTTATTTCTTTAAATATACTAGTGATTATAGAAATAATATTATTATTGCTTGTTTATATTTTTACTTGTCAATTGGGTATGAAAAAATTTAGCAATGATAAAATTAATATCATATTAAAGACTAGTGATTAGATAGATACACACATGGAAAAGTTTTGGTGCAAGGATTTCCTTGTGCCTTTTTCTTATGGTAATATATAACATGGGTGATATGTATGATAAGATTAGCTAATGAGGCTGATGTTCAAGCAATTAATAGTTTATTTAAACAAGCGATTGCTTATTTTAAAGATAAGGGAATTGATCAATGGCAAAATGGATATCCTGATGAGGTTGATATCTTAGAAGATATAGAAAAAGGATATGGATATGTGCTAGATATTGATAATAAAGTTGTTGGATATAGTGCTATTGTTTTAGATGGTGATCATAACTATGATGTGATATATGATGGTAAGTGGTTAAATGATGATTATTATGGGACAGTTCATAGAATTGTAATAGATAATAAATTAAAAGGTCAAGGGTTGGCTAGTCAATTTTTTGAGTTTGCTAAAGAGCTTTGTTTGAAGAATAATATTAATAATTTAAGGGTTGATACGCATGAAGATAATATTAGTATGCAACGTTTGATTATGAAAAATGGTTTTACTAAGTGTGGAATTATTTATGTGGAAGATGGTACACCAAGGTTTGCTTATCAAAAGGTTTTCACGAAATGAAAAAATGATAGAAAATTATGAAAAATCGTATTAAAATATTTTCATAGAAATTGGAGGATTATTTTTATGGGCTATGTTGATCGCGTAATCGATTATTATCGTCAAAAAGATGCACAAAATCCCGAGTTTATCCAAGCTTTAGAGGAAGTTTTGGATTCTACACGTTTGATTTTTGATCGTCATCCTGAATATGAAAAATTGGGAGTTCTTGAACGCTTGTGTGAACCAGAAAGAGTCATTATGTTTAGAGTTCCTTGGGTGGATGATAATGGTAATGTTAGGGTTAATCGTGGATATCGTGTGCAATTTAATGGGGCTATTGGGCCTTATAAAGGAGGATTGCGTTTTCATCCTAGCGTTAATTTGAGTGTATTAAAATTCTTAGGTTTTGAACAAGTATTTAAGAATGCATTGACTACTTTACCTATTGGTGGTGGTAAAGGTGGTAGCGATTTTGATCCTAAAGGCAAAAGTGAAGGGGAAATCATGAGATTTTGTCAAAGTTTCATGAGTGAACTTTATAGTCATATTGGTGCTGATGTCGATGTTCCTGCTGGGGATATGGGTGTTGGTGCTAGAGAGATTGGTTATCTATATGGTCAATATCGTAAGTTGTCTAAATTAAATACCCCTGGAGTTTTAACGGGTAAGGGTATTAAATATGGTGGTAGCTTGGTTAGAACAGAGGCTACCGGCTATGGTTTGGTATATTTTGTATTGGAGATGTTAAAGCATCATGGTAAAAAGCCTGAAGGTTTGACGGCCATTATTTCTGGTAGTGGTAATGTAGCTATTTATGCTTGTGAGAAAGCTAAGCAAAATGGTATGAAAGTTGTTGCCATGAGTGATTCTAAGGGTTATATCCTTGATGATAATTTAGATTTGGATGTTGTTAAGCAAATTAAAGAGGTTGAAAGAGGCTCTTTAGCTTCTTATGTTGAAAAATGTGGTCATGGTGAATATCATGAGGGTAGCTTATATGATGCGAATATTAAGTGTGATATTGCTTTACCTTGTGGTACGCAAAATGAAATTGATTTAGAGCGTGCTAAACGTTTGGTTTCTAATGGTTGTTGGTTAGTGGCTGAAGGTGCTAATATGCCTGATAATAATGAGGCTGTGGCTTATTATTTGGCTAATAAAGTATTATTTGCACCTGGTAAAGCAGCTAATGCTGGAGGAGTAGCGACTAGTGCTTTAGAGATGAGTCAAAATAGTATGCGTTATAGTTGGTCATTTGAAGAAGTTGATCAAAAGTTAAAAGATATTATGGCTTCTATTCATCAACAATGCTTGAATATGATTGAAGAATATGATTTGGAAAAACATAATTATGTGGCAGGTGCAAATATTGCTGGTATGACCAAAGTTGTTGAAGCAATGATTGCTCAAGGTATAATTTAAGCTTTTGTTTTTGCAAAAGCTTTTTTTGTAACATTTTTTCAAGATATATAGGTAAAATAAGAATAGGAGAATGCTTATGACCGTTGCACTAATTAATACGCAAATTACGATTGTTACTTATCTTGTTTTTGGCTTCATCCTATATAAAGCTAAAATTATTACACCTCATGCCCAAGTATTTATTTCTGATATCATGATCGATGTACTTTTGCCATGTAGTGTTTTTGCTTCGGTTTTAAGCGGATTGACCCTTGATTTATTGATGCGATTAGGAGCTATTTTAGCTATAGGTATTGGTATAGAAATCATTCTTTTCCTATTAACTAAATTACCGACAGGTAAGATGGATATCAGTGAAGCTAATGTCAATCATTATGGCATGTTGGTAAGTAATGGAGGCTTAGTTGGCACACCGGTCATTGAATCATTGTTTGGCCCTGTGGGAGTCATGTGCTGTAATGTCTTTTTGATTCCTACGCGGGTTATGGCTTATAGTGCTGGAGAGAGTATTTTTAATCCTCAGCTTAAAAGAACATATAAAGAAGTAATTTATTCTATTTTGACCAATAAGATAATTATCGTAATGGTATTGGGTATCATTTGTGTATTTTTAAATATTAGCCTTCCAGATCCTATTTATAGTGCTATTTCCAAAATTGGTGGATGCTTAGCACCATTTTCTTTGATGCTTATTGGCAGTATGTTGGCACAATATGGAGGGTTTGATCTATCATTGATCAAAAAGATCTTTTCTATTTCTATCATTCGTTTATTTATTATTCCATTAGGTGCTTTAGCTGTTTGTCTATTTTGTCATCTAGATTTTCAATCAACAGCTATCGTCGTATTATTGATGGGTATGCCTGTTGGTAGTACATGTGCTAGTTTTGCTAAAAAATATAAAGGCAATGAAAAGTATGCGACCAATGTGGTACTAGTTAGTACTTTAGCTTCTACCATTACTTTGGTTATCTTGATGCGTATCATTGAAATGTTTTTTTAGGAGGATTTATGTTTAATATTTTAGTTGGTAGTTTTACGACGGAATCTAATACCAATGTTCCCTATATTACTAAACTTGGGGATTATGAATTATGTTTTAATGATGAAGTTATCGATAAGATGGGATTGAATGAAATTAATAGAAGCCAAGAGGTTAGGCTTTTACCTTTGGTATATGCTAATGCGAATGCGGCTTCATTGGTTGAATATGAGACTTTTATTTATATTGAAAACTTATTTTTGCATCAGGTGAAGAATAATTTATCAAAAATTGATGGTATATATCTGCATTTACATGGTGGCAGTTATGTAGAAAAAATTGGTTCTGGGGATCATCATCTATTAAAAGAGATTAGAAAAATCGTGGGACCTTATTTACCAATTGCGATTTCTTGTGATCCTCATGGTAATCTTACAGAAGAATATGCGACAAATTGTACGATCATCAGAAGTTATCGTGAATCTCCACATGTTGATGCAGCTAGTACGCGGGTCAAAGTTTTAAATATGTTAATTGATTTATTATTTGATCGACAAAATATTCATGCGATCTATCGAAAATTACCACTTATCTTAGGTGGGGAACAATCAGTATCAGCTGATGAACCAGTATTATCGATCAATAAATATATGGATGAAATGGAAAAAGATGCAAGGATAAGAAGTGTTTCTTGGCATGTAGGATATTTAAGACATGATTGTCCAGAAGCAGGATGTGGGGTTATTGTGGTTCCTAATACATATGAGGATATAAAATATTGTGAAAGTAAGGCGGATGAATTGGCTAAATTTGTTTGGGATAGACGTCATGAATTTCATTATACCGGCTTAACTTTAGGTGAAGATGAATCTATTGATATGGCTTTAAATTTTATTGATAAACCATTTGTAATAACTGATTCTGGAGATAATACCACATCAGGTGCTAGTGGGTGGAATACGACTTTATTAAGAAAATTGTTGCAGAAGAATAATGGAAAAAAGATGTTGTTTGCCTCAATTAAAGATGAAGAGTGCTTTAAATATTTAAAGACAATTGAAGAAGATGAGATAACTGATATCAAGCTAGGTAATAATTTTGATAAAAATTGCCAAGAAGTTTATTTAAAGATTCAAAAGAAAAAAACCGCACCGATATATATGGCACATGGTGAGGTAACTTTTGGTACTTTAGGAGAAGGTATCTTGGTTCATGTCTTAGATACCAATATTGATATCATCGTTGCCGAAAAGACGGGAAGGATAACTAATGGAGCGCATTTGGATGTCTTTGGCATCAAGTGGCAAGATTATGATATCGTCATTTTAAAACAAGGTTATATCTTTCCAGATTTTAAGAAAGATTGTAAAGGTTATGTGATGGCCTTGACAAATGGAAATACTTTGCAGGATACTAAAAATATTAATTTTAAATTGATCATGCGGCCAATGTATCCTATTGATAACATTTAAGAGCTTTATGCTCTTTTTTGTAACTTAGTTACAAAAAGCTTTGGTTATAATTTAAATAAATATAATAGGAGGACTTTTATGCGTATTTTAATTGGTGGATTTATTGCAGAATCCAATGCTAGTGTTGACAAGTTAACCGAGATTCAAGACTTTATGATCACTACAGGCGAAGCGTGTGCGGATGTTTTATATATCCGTGATTTGGCGAAAGAATTGAATGTGGAATTGGTTCCTGCCTTAGTTGCGGATGGAAGAGGGGGCGGACCGGTCAGTGCAGACGCTTTTGCTTATATTCTTTCGCAATTTAAGATGCATGTGAAAAAACATGCGCATGATGTTGACGGGATGTTTTTCTTCTTTCATGGCGCCAGCAACGTTGTTGATTTAGAAGGTGGTTCTGGTGATCACGCCTTGGTTAGAGAAATTCGCAAGATCGTTGGACAGTATATGCCTATTGCTTGTGTAGACGATCCTCATGGTAATGTTTCGCAAGAGCTTGTGGATAATTTAAATATATTGCGTACTTTTAGACATTCTCCACATACTGATAGAGCTCAAGCACATCAGACGGTATTTAAATGCTTAGTAGATTTAGTTAATAATCGTCGTATCATTCATCCATCTTATATTAAAGTTCCTATTTTATTAGGTGGAGAAAGATGCGTTTCTACTGATGAGCCTTTAGTTTCAATTAATAAATTGTTAGATGAAATTGAAGCTGACCCTAGAATTATGTGTTGTTCATATCATATTGGTTATCTTCGTCATGATTGCGATAAGTGTGGAGCTGCTGTTTGTGTTGTGCCTTATATGCCTGAGGATAAAGAATATGCGGATGAAAAAGCTCAAGAAATATATGATTTTGTTTGGGCAAGACATAAAGAATTCCATTTTACGGGATATGCTGATGAGCCTGATGTTGCCCTACAAGCCATGTTAGATACTGATGGTGGACAAGTATTCTTAACTGATTCTGGGGATAATGTTACAGCAGGCGCTAATGGATTAAATACTTATGTATTAAGACAAGTATTGGCTTTAAAGGATTTTAAGGGTAGAAATATTTTATTGGCAGGAATTAATCATAAAGATTTGTTCGATAATTATTTGCAGAATAAAGAAGTAGGCGATGAGGTTGAATTTGACTTAGGTTGTAATAAAAATGAGTTATCCTCGCCTGTACATTTAAAAGGTAAGATAATTTCTTTTGGTGATTTGCATCATCATTATCATTCAGAACCGGTTGTTGGAAGATGTGCGACTATTAAATTAGATGATATTCCTGTGACAGTTGTGGTAGAAAATTTCCCAGTTTCTTTTGCGGAAAAATATCAATATGATTGTGCCAATATTGATATAGATGCTTATGATTTTATTATTGTTAAACAGGGCTATTTATATCCAGAATTAAAGAAACGTGCGAAGAATTATGTTATGTCATTGACCGATGGTGTAACCATGCAAAGGACAGAACGTTTGGTATATAAACAAGTAATGCGTCCTATATATCCACTAGATAATATTTAAAGGAGAAGAATATTATGAGTTATCCAAAAGATTTTTTATGGGGTGGGGCTACGGCTGCTTATCAATGCGAAGGAGCTTGGAATGAAGATGGTAAAGGACTAGGTGAATGGGATGTCTTTTGCCATGAATCACCACTTAATATCAATCATGTAACTGGTGATGTTAGCTGTGATTTTTATCATAAATATAAAGAATATATTGATCTAATGGCGGCTGAAAAATGCAATACTTATCGTTTCTCTATTTCATGGGCTAGAATTATTCCTAATGGCGTTGGTGAAGTAAATCAAAAGGGTATTGATTTTTATAATCGGGTAATTGATTATTGCTTAGAAAAAGGATTAGAACCTAATGTTACTTTATTCCATTATGATTTGCCACAAAAGATTGCTTTAAAAGATGGTTTTGCGAATAGAGAAAATATTGATGCCTTTGTAGAATATGCTAAAGTTTGTTTTAAGGCCTTTGGGGATAGAGTTAAATTGTGGGTTACGATAAATGAACCAAAATATTATGCTTATTGTTCAAATGTAGTAGGTAATTATCCACCTAATCATAAACAAGATTTCGAGCGTTATTTCAATGTAGTTTATAATGAAGCTCTAGCTACTGCTAGAGTAGTTAAGGCGTATCGTGATATGAAGCTTGATGGAAAAATTGGGGTTGTTCATGACAATAGTAATGTTGATGTAGCTCCATATGCTAAAGAAAGGGAATTAATTAAGCTTCGTGGAGATATGTTTTATAATAGCTTAACTTTAGATACAGCCTTAAAGGGTATGATTCCTTCTTCACTTATTTTATTTTTAAGGGAAATGGGTGTTGATAGTTCCTTTATGAAATTTGAAGATGCGATAGATTTTGCGAATGGTAAAGTAGATTTTTTAGGCTTGAATGTTTATAATCGTTTCTATTTGACAGATTTTAGTGAAGGAGAAACAGAAATTTATCATAATAATTTAGGTGCTAAGTCAAAGATGAAAGAGGGTATCAAACTAAAGAATATGTTTGAAAGTGCAAATGATCCTACAACTAAACGTAACTTGTGGGGAAGAGAAATTTATCCTAAATGCATGTATGATACCTTGAAAGAAATTAAAGAAAATTATGGAGATATTCCAATTTATATTACCGAAAATGGTCATGGACAATATGAAACACCAGATGAAAATGGTTATGTAGATGATCAAGATAGAATCGATATGATGAATGGTTATATTGAATATATGTATAAAGCAATGGAAGAAGGCTGTAATGTTAAGGGCTATTATGCTTGGAGTCCAATGGATTTATATAGTTGGGTAAATGGATATGAAAAAAGATATGGCCTAATTAGAGTAGATTTTGATGATCCTAATTTAAAATTAATTCCTAAAAAAAGTTATTATTGGTTTAAAGATGTAATTGAAAATTACCAAAATAATTTAGCTGATAAATAGGTGATATTATGATAGATCCTTTAAAATACAAAAAAAGAATTGATAAAGCTATCGATGATGATTTTAATAAGAAAATTAAGTATGGAAAAATCTACTATTATGGTTCCCATATATTTATGAAAGATGGATTAAGTTGGACTTATTTTCCTTTATCACAAGTAAAATCAATAGAGATTTTAGCAGGAAGTAGACAGCTTAGGCAATGTTGTGGGGCACCAATATATCCTACGCAAGAATTATTGATTACTACTAAAGATGATGAGCATTTATATATTCGTGTAGAAGAAGATGAAAATGGCATAATGAATAAAGCACAAAAGTTAATGGAGCAAATAATTATACATAATCAAAATATTGTTTGGATAAAAAATAGTGGTTGTAACTAAGTTTCACCAAGAACACTTATAATAAATGCATACGATATGAAAGGGCATACATAAAATGGTATGTAATTAATATCGAATGATTAGTAATGAATGGAGGAATAATATGTCAGATGTTATTTATAGTCCTACAGATGGAAAGGCTATAAAAATGGAAGAAGTTAATGATCCAATGTTTAGTCAAAAGATGTTAGGAGATGGCGTTGCAGTTTATCCTACATTCAGTACAGGATTGTTTGCGAAAAGCGTTCCAGTTTACGCTCCTTGTGATGGAGAAGTAATATTGGTATTTGCGGAAAAACATGCCGTGGGTATTCGTACTCCAAGTGGCAAAGAGATTTTAGTTCATATGGGTATCGATACTGTTGAACTAAAAGGTGATCCATTTACTATTACATGCAAAGTTGGTGACCAAGTTAAACATGGTCAAAAGATTGGTGAAGTAAATTGGAAAAAAATTCAAAAGAGTGGTAAAGATACCATAATTCCAGTTATTTGGACTAACAATGATGAAAATAAGCAAATAACTATTAAAAATAATAATGGCATGGTTACTAAAGATACGCCATTGTTTGAAATTGATTAATTTTGGTAAATGAAGTATTGCTTATTTTTATAAACTGAACTGATCAAGCAATTTATAAAGTAAGCATACTTTTAAATTTATAGGGAGGAAAAATTTTTATGGGAAAGTACAAAGAACTATGTGAAAAAGCCTTAGTCGCAATGGGTGGGCTTGAAAACATCTCTTATGTAACTAACTGCGCTACTAGACTTAGAATCAATTACATTAGTAAGAGCAAAGTTGATGAAGAAGCTTTGAAAAACTTACCTGGTTCTGCAGGCCTAGTTCCAAAACCTGCTAATAAGCAATATCAAATTATCATCGGTCCAAACGTTCGTGATGCTTATTATGAATTCTTGGATGTATCTGGTTGGAAAGATACAGGAAATGCTCCGGATGGCGCTAATGATCCAGTAGACGATGATGCAGAAACTAAGAAAGACATCGTTTGGGCATTAAATAAATTTGGTAACTTCATGACTCCTATCATGATGCCTATCGTTCCAGCATTAATCGTTGGTGGTATGATCTTAGCCTTCCGAAATCTATTAATGAACTATTTCGGAATGACATTCGATGGTGGTTCATATTATCTATTTATGGCTATCTTCGATGCCGGATTTACTTTCTTGCCTATCTATGTTGGATGGCAAACTGCTGAACAATGCCGCATTAAACCTATTTTAGGTGGTATGTTAGGTGCTGTATTGTTAACTAGTTATTTACCTCAAGTAACTGATATCTTTGGTATTCCAGTATATCAAGCATCTTATGGATCTACAGTATTACCTGTATTATTAGGTGTATTATTCATGATGCCAATCTATCGTTTCTTCAATAAGGTAATTCCTGAAGCATTATCATTCTTCGTAGTACCAATTTTAACAATGATTATCGTTGTTCCAGTTGAATTGGTTGTTATTGGTCCTATCGGACAAATGTTATCTGGTTACATTGCTGATTTCGCATTGTGGATTACGGATAGCGCGAACATTATCGCTCAGCCAATCTTAGCAATGTTATATCCATATATGGTTATGATTGGTCTTGATAAAGGTATGACGCCAATCGCTGTTGAATTGATTTCTAACTTAGGTTATAACTCAGTAACAGCTTGTATGGGATTTATTTCAAATATCGCTGTTGGTGGTTCAACATTAGCTTTAGCTACAATGATTAAAAATGATAAAGCTAGACGTGGTATGATTAGCTCATTTGGTGTTACGGCCCTTTGTGGTGTTACTGAACCAGCATTCTATGGTGGTTTGATAACTAACCCTATCGCATTAGGTGGTACTGCAATTGGTGCATGTGTTGGTGGAATCATCGCTGGTGCGGTTAAACTTAGAATGTTCGTTACTGGAGGATGTCCTGGTTGGTTGACCTTGGTATTCTTCGTTGACCAAAATGGTGATGCAACTTACATGTTATGGGCAATCTTAGTTGGTGCTGTTACGACGGTTGTTTCATTCGTTGCTGCTAAGATTCTATTAGAAATTGCTGCTAGACGTAAAGCAAAAGCAGTAGATGCAGCTTAATATCATAACTAACTGTAGATAAACTGATCACTTATCTACAGTTTTTTTACGCAATTTTTGAAATATAATTTCATTTTTAAACTTAAAACACTTTTAACATTTACTTAACGAAAGCTTATATTATAATATCTTAGGGGTTGATATTATGATCAAGGATGTTAAATTAGTGATTTGTGATATTGATTGGACTTTGTTATCGAGGAATCGAAGAGTACTTAGTCCATATACCATGAGGGTTATAGAAGAATTACATAAAAGAAATATAATGTTTGGTCTAGCATCAGGTAGACCATTAGATGAAGTTAAACCAGTATATGAATCATGGGGATTGAGTTTTCCTTGTGATATCATTATTTATATGAATGGTGGAGGCATATGGGATGAACATGCCAAAAAGAATGAAGAGTTTTATAAACTAAAAAAAGCATGGATAAAAGAAATAGTAGAAATGACTAAACCTTTGAATGTTAATCCATATATGTATTATCATGGAGCTATCAAAGCTTTAAAAGATGATCAAACAATTCAAGAAACCGCAATTCGTAATAATAAGAAGTTAATAATTGCGAAAGATGTTGATGATTTTGCTAATGAAGATAATGGCAAGATAATGATTCGTGTTAAGAAAGAAGAAATGGAAAGCTTTGAAAAATATATCAAAAACTATCCATCAGAAAATTATGCTGAATTTAAGACACAAGAAACTTTAATGGAATTCTGTGATCGCAGGGTATCTAAAGGCAATGCCTTAGTTACTTATTGTAAAGCTACAAATTTACCTATTTCTAAAGTAATGGCTTTTGGTGATACTACTAACGATAATTTAATGATTAAAAATGCTGGATGGGGCGTTTGTTTATTAAATGGTTCTAGTGATACTAAAGCAATATGCGATGATATTACCGAATTTGATGTAAGTAATGATGGATTTGCTCATTATATCGAAAAACATGTTTTAAATAGATAAGGACATAATAAAAGCGTGCTAGCTAATAAAATGCTAAACACGCTTTTTATCACTTCCTTTTGGCATAAAGACAATTACTTTATGATTGGTTTGTAATCCATACCAAGCTAAGGGTTTGCCATGATTTCCATCGGTACATGTTACATAGATATCATCTTTATTTTCAATACAATTTATGTCATAACTTACACCTAAGGCTTTAAATGAGTTTAAGTTAAATCTTTTTGATTCATCTTTGATTAATAGATTTTTAATACCATAATTTTGGGCGAAATTTTGCCATGAATAAAGAGAAGTTAGCTTATAATTTGGTTGATTTTGTCGGAATTGTTTTACTTTTTCTATATTAAAATTGGTTTTATTGGTATTTGTTTTATTTTTGTTTTTATAAATTTTATACATACAGCAAAGAGGCCTTAATAGGCCTCCATATTAAATATCTTTATGTTTACTAATAAAGTCTTTATACCAATAATAGCTCTTTTTAGGAATACGTTTTAAGCCATTATCGTAATCAACTCTTACAAGGCCATAACGTTTTTTATAACCATTTATCCATGAATATAAATCCATTGTTGACCATACATAGAATCCTTTCACATTTACTCCATCTTCTTTTGCTTTAAGGATATAATGTAAATAATTTTCTAAGAATTCAATACGATCATCATCTTCTACATAGCCATTTTCATCAGCTATATCATACGCTCCATGTCCACATTCTGTAATATAAATAGGAATGTTGCCAAATTTTTCTTTGCGTAACATTAGTGTTGAATAAGCGCATGCTGGATAGATTTCTCTTCCCCATTTATTTAATTGAGTATTAGGATCTCTATCAGTTTCAAACCAACCTTCAATAGCTCTTGTTTCTCTAGCAGTATTTTTAGTGCCATCATTATTTCCAGCATTATTTACAGTGAATCTAGTTCCACCTGATTCATATGGTTTTGCAAGTTGACGAGAATAGATATTTTGACCTAAGAAATCGATAGTATTATCTTTCATAATATCTAAATCTTCTTGTTTTACAAATGATAAATCAATTCCTAGTTTTTTAACTTCGGCAACTAATTCTGGATTGTATCTTCCCCAGATTGCTGGTTCAGTGAATGGATCATTGCAGAAGAAATCTAATTTTTTAACTGCTTCTTTATATGCTGGTTCATCAGATAGAGCGGTTGCTGGGGCACATCCATGAACATAACCTATCTTAGCATTTTTGAAATTGAATTTTCTGAATTCTCTGATAGCTTTAGCATTACATACCATCATGTTATATACACAATGGGCATAGTCTTGTAGATTATTTTTTTCATTTGGTGGATAGTTTCCTACGCAATAGTTGCAATAGGCATTATGATTAGGTTCATTAATAGTGGTATATAATGGTATTCTTTCACCAAAATGTTCGAAACAGACTTTGGTATAGTAAGCAAATTCATCACTTACACCATCGTAACACCAACCACCTTTAGCTCCAATATAATCAGGTAAATCATAGTGGATTAAAGTTACATTTGGTACAATACCATATTTTTCACACTCATCTAATACTTTGTCATAGAATTCTAGACCTTTTTGATTTACTACATGATCTTCTTTAGGAAGAATTCTACTCCAACTAATAGAAAAACGATAAGTATTTTGGCCACAATCTGCCATCATTTTAATATCTTCTTGATAATGATGATAGAAGTCACAGCTAACATCACCAGTTATCTTTGTAGTATTTGCTTCGCTATGGCAAAATTCATCCCAAATGCTTGCGCCTTTGCCATCTTCATCCCAAGCACCTTCACATTGATAGGCAGCAGTAGCACTTCCCCATAAAAATTTTTCACTCATTTTATTTACCTTCCGTATGTTCTTTAATATATTCTTTATACCAATAATATGAATCTTTTGGAATACGTGGACGTTTATCATCATTGAAATCCACATATACTAGTCCATAGCGTTTTTCATATCCATTTATCCATGAGTAGCAATCAGTAGTACTCCAAGCATAATAGCCTTTGACATTGCATCCTTCATTTTCCGCTTTTACTAACCAATCAAGATATCCTTTCATGAAATCAATACGTTGTTGGTCATGTAATTTACCTTCAGCATCTGGTTTTTCATATAGAGCACATCCATTTTCGGTAATATATACAGGAATATCACCGTAATCTTTTTTAATACCCATTAACATATCATATACAGTTTTTGGATATTCTTCACGTCCCCAAGCATTTAATTTGCTATTTGGATCATGATCACTTGTAAACCAATTTTTAATTACATAACCTTCTAAGCGTTTTTGAGCACTTCCTACATTATTTGGATAATAGTTTGTTTCACCATCTTCTGGACGATAAGGTCTAGCAAGAGTACGAGTATAACAGTTTTGTCCTAAGAAATCGATAGTTGTAGTGGCTAGAAGATCTAAATCTTCTTGTTTAACAAATGATAAATCGATACCACTTTCTTTTAATAATGGGAATAGATCTTCAGGAAATTTTCCTAAGATAACTGGATCTGTTACCCATTTATTTTTAAATAAATCGCATCTTCTTTTAGCAATCATATATTCTGGATCATCTTTTAAAGTTTGTACACAGTTAGTAGTATGAACAATACCAATTTGGGAATTTTTAAAATTATGTTTTCTAAATTCTACTACAGCCTTTGCATGAGCCATAATTAAGTTATAACCAACTTCACATACAGCTTGTACACTATGAACATTTGGTGGATAGTTCCCTTGTAAATATGAACAGTTTGTATTATGTGTAATTTCATTGATAGTAACATATAGAGGAATTAATTCACCAAACTCATCGAATACTACCTTACAATATTTTGCAAATTCATCTGAGAAAATTGGATTACGATATCCACCTAAATCTTCTAACCATGATGGAATATCATAATGTAGTAAAGTAACATTTGGGGTAATACCATACTTTTTGCATTCAGCTAATACATTTTTATAGAATTCCACTCCTTTTTGATTTACTTGACCACTTTGATCAGGTATAATTCTTGGCCAAGAAATAGAAAAACGTAAAGTGTTTTGTCCTCCTTCAGCAGCCATTCTAATATCTTCTTTATAATGATGATAGAAATCAGCTGCTACATCACCAGTTATACCTTTAGTATTTTTTGGCCCATGGCAAAATTGGTCCCAGTTGCTTTCTCCTTTTCCATCTTCATTCCATGCGCCTTCACATTGATAAGCAGCGGATGCGCTTCCCCATAGGAAGTCTTTCTTTACTTTATTCATGTAGTTTTTCCTCCTAGCATTATTATAAAATGATTGAATTGAAATGAAGTTTCATAATAAAGACTTTTAAGATGTATTAGATTATTATTTTTAGATTTTGTGTAATAAAGTTTCTATTTTGGTTTAAGCAATTTTAGAAATAAAACTAAGGATTATAATAAAGCTACATTTAAAAGGAGAAAACTAGATGAAGCGTTATATTTATTTAGCTATTGGAACCATTGCGATGGTAATATATGGATTAATGTATAATTGGACAGTATTTTCACCACAAGTTCAAGTAGATTTACAAGTATCAGCGGCATCATTGGCTAATGTTTTTTCGATATGTCAAATCTTTTTAACTCTAGGCGGACTTGTTTCCGGTTTTATTTATTATCGCATTAATTATCGCTTATCGATGATTATTACTTCTATAATGATGGGAGCTGGGTTATTGATTACTAGTTTTGCAACCAATACTCTTGCGATATATTTTTTCTATTCATTTTGTTATACCTTTGGAGCTGGATATGCTTATAAAAGTTTATTGACAGCTATAATGACCTGGTTCCCAGATAAATCTGGTCTCGCTAGTGGTATCTTATTGATGGGAGCTGGATTAACCGCCTTTATTTTTAATGTACCAATGACTTATTTGATTGAAAGTTTTGGATGGCGTACAGCTATGATGATTTTAGCACTTATTGCATTTGTGATTACTTTTATTGCTGGGGTTATCGTAGTACCAACTAAAAGTGTGGTAATTAAAAATGAAAATCATGAAGAATTAGAGACAATTGATGATGTGCCAACTAAAACAATGTTAAAAAGTAATAAATTTTGGTTATATTTTATTTGGTCAATTTTAGTTATGGCAGGATGTACAACCATAATTGGTAATGCAGTGAATTGTGGTATATCATTTGGTATTAGTGCTACAGTGGCAGCTGGTCTATCAATGATTATTTCTTTATTTAATTCTACCAGCAGAATTTTCTATGGTTATATATATGATAAGATGGGACGTAAAGTAACAATGGGAATTGCTACAGTTTTCTTTGCTTTTAGTATTGGTTTATTATTTATTGCCTTTATGAGCTCTTCAACATTATTATTGTCGATTAGTTTTATTTTTATTGGTCTTACTTTTGGAGCTGTTCCAACAATTTCTAATATTTATATTCTAAAAACTTTTGGCCCTAAATATTATCCTAGCAATTTTTCTATTCAATATTTATATTCCTTAATTTCTTCATTTGCAGGAACAATGTTGTTTAGTTTATTCTTTTCAATTACCCAAACATATTCTATTTCTTGTAGTTTTATAATTGTATATGTAATTATAGCTATTGCATTATATCTTGCATTAAATAAGGTTTTAAAAACTAAAAATTAAAATGAAAGTATTAATTGGTATTAAAACTAATTAATCGTCCTATTTATTCTATTGATGAATAAAGTTCTTAAGTTTTTTGCTTAAGAACTTTTTTAAAATAAAGTGTGAAATACTTTTCCTAGTGAAAGATGAATTGCTTACATTATTTAAGGTTAATTGTTAATAATGGTATATATACTATAAATAAAGTAGAAATGAAGCATATTTGATATTAGATTATTTATTTCATTTTTAAATTTGTAGAAGACGATTGTAATTACTATTACTTTGCGCTAAAACGAAAACAAAAAGGTGATAAAATTAATTTGTATTTCATAAAAAGTGGATGCTTTATGTACAGAAAAATTTAATAGAGCTAATAGAAAAAGATTGTTGTTTTGTAGTTGTTTTAGCTTTCATAGGGTAAGATCTGATATCACCTGATAGTCTTGCACTAAAAATCGATTGGGCACCCAGGAACTACACAAAAATATATAGTTAAAAATATTATTAAAAATCTTACTTTTTAAAGGGTTTTATGTTAACATTTAACTAGGTGATAAAATGTGAAATATTATGATAAGATTTTAGATTTAGGAGTTTTCACAAAAAAAGACATAGAAAAAATTGTTCAAAATTCTAAAACAGCTGAATCATTTTTAACACGTTCTCTTAAAAAAGGCTATATCAAAAGAATAAAACAAAATTATTATGTTGCAATGGATATCGTAAACAATTGTCCATTATATAATAAATATATAATTGCTACAAAACTAGATCATAGTAATTATATATCATATCATTCTGCTTTAGAATATCGTGGTTTCAACAATCAAGTATTTAACGAGGTAGTATATTCTGGAAATAGTAAAATAAATAATTTTGAATTTGAACATATTACTTATCATTTTGTTCAAAGTAAATGCAATCTACAAATAGAATCAAATTATGATGGGGTAAAAATCACTAGCCTCGAAAGAACAATGATTGATTGTATTGATCAAATCAATTTAGCTGGAGGAATAGAAGAAATCTATCGCTCATTTAATAGCATTCATAATATTAATGAAAATAAGTTATTAGAAATATTAGACTTTTACAACAAAAAAGTTTTATACCAGCGAGCTGGTTATATTTTAGAAACATTTAAAACCAGTCTAGGTATCAGTGATGCTACTATTAATTATATCCAATCTAAAATTGGTTTATCAAAATGTTATCTAAATACTTCTAAAAAAATATCCAATACAACATTAGATAAAAAATGGAATGTTTGTGTTCCTCACTATGTATCAACAATATTAAGTAAAGGAAGTGATATTGGTGAACTTTAATAAAAGAGAATTACAAAAAGAAGCTGATAGAAATAATTATGTAAGAGACACCTATGAAAAAGTTGTTCGCTTAGTAGATATATTGTCTTATATACATTCTGAGCCATTTTTATTTGAAAATTTAGCTTTAAAAGGTGGAACTGCAATAAATTTAACAATATTTGATTTACCACGATTATCAGTTGATATTGATTTAGACTATACAAACAATAACTCTAGAGATGATATGTTGAAAGATAGAAAAAAAATTAAATAATTACTCATTGATTACCTAGAAAAAAACGGTTATCAGCTTAGTAAAGATACACGTGAACATCATGCTCTTGAAAGTATTAAAGCAAACTATATTAATGCTGGAGGAAATAATGATAACATTAAAATAGAAATAAATTATATGTTAAGAGCTCACATCTATGAACCTGTAATCGTAAAAACAAAAAACTATGGTTTAATTGGTGAAGTTGAAATTCGAACAATCAACCCAATTGAAATATTTGGAAGTAAGCTTGTAGCACTAATGACTCGCACAACTCCTAGAGATTTTTATGATTGTTTTTATATGATAAATGCAAATATTTTTAATGAAGTAGAAATTAAAAAAATCAAAAGATGTGCTGTATTCTATAGAGCAATTAGTAATGAAGATGGTATATTTGATTTTAACTTAAATAATTTAGATTCCATTACCCAAAATAATGTCAAAAGATTTTTGATACCTGTTCTCAATAACAAAGATTTTTTCTCTATATCTGAAACAAAACAGGTTATTAATGATTTCTTTAGCGCACACCTCATATTAGATGAAAATGAATCAAAGTTTCTTGAACAGTTTAAGCAAAAGAAATATATTCCTGAACTACTTTATGCAGGTGATGAACTAAATAGAATTCAAAATCATCCCATGGCACTTTGGAAGTGTTATAGAAAAGAGATAGTTGAAACTTTATAAAAAATAGAAGAGTTGTCTATATTGGCACCTCTTCTATTTGTTTAAATGATAATTATGATAATAACTATTATAGATATTTTCATCAAAGTTCATTCTAAACATGAATGAATATAAAACATTAATTACAAAGTCCATGGCGATATCACTAGAGAATGGAGCAATCTTATTATCATTACTTTCTTCAGAAGCAATATGGATTACAACTTGAGCATTTACGCATAAAGGATTTAGATTTGGACCAGTAATTAAGATATATGGAGTATTATTCTTTTTCAAATTTTTAGAAATGCATATATTTCTTTCATTAGTTCCATAATATGAAACGATGATAGCTACATGTTTTTCATTAGATATAGTAGATTTAACTCTTTGAAATCCTTGACCGATTTCTAGATTAGAATTTTTTCCCATCCATAATAATTTACTATGAAGATTTATCGCACTTACTAAAGAATTCCAGCTAGCATAAATATCAATAATATCAGCGTCATTTAATAATAAAGCTGCATGATGAATCATCATATAATCAATAGCGGCATAATTTTCATTTATAGTTTGAATGGCTAAATGTTGAATTTTTTGCGCTACTACTTCTTCACTATCACTTGGAAGAAATGGATAGTTGTTTTCAATTCTTTGAGTATTATTTGCCAAATTAGACATTTCTTTAACGATATTAATTTTTAATTGATTAAAGTTCTTTAATTTTAGCTTTTTACAAAAACGTGATATAGTCGCAACTGAACAAAAGGAGTTTTCGCTTAGTTCATATATGGTCATCTTGCTGACATCATTTAAATTAGCTAAGATGTAGTTAGATAATACTATTTCAGCATCAGTGAAATTACTTTGTTTCTTTAATTTGTCAATTAGTAACATTAGTTAACCCCTTTCAATAAATCATATTATAAATTAAAAAATTATTTGGTGCAAGAATAGGCCCATAATAGGGCCTAAGTATCATTATTACAAGTAATGTGTAAATTATTACGATAATTATTGAGAATTTCTAAAGATAATTAATAAAATTACGCCTATGATTATAGCATATACAAGAAAACCTTTCTTTTTGGCATAATCATGGACAGTGAATGACATAAAATAACTTAGAATTAAGGCTAAACCAACACTAACAATGTAACTTACAATTGGAAACATTCTTGTTAAGTCTTTCATTGCAAAGCCAACAAGCACAATAAAAAAGATAACGAAAAGGATTATACGATGGATATAGATATTTTTCATTTCTTCTTTAGTATATTGATTTTTTAAATCATCATTTTTATTATTATCATTCATATAAAAATACCTCGCTTTCATTTTAAAATAATTAATTATATTGTGCAATATATGCATTTGATTATGAAACAAAGTTTAAATGTAAGCTAGTATAATTAAGAAAAGGAGAATGTTTTAATGAAGGTTGCAGTGGGCTATTTTACTACCGAATCCAATGCCAATATCAAAACAAAATGTAAAATATCTAATTATGATATTGCTTTTGGTGATGAGTGTATAATCAAATGTAAAATTAAAGATGTATTTGAAAGTAATAATATCGAATTAATTCCTTTAATATATGCAAATGCGGCAGGAGCAGGGGTTATTGAAAAAGAAACTTTTGAATATATTGAAAGCTGTTTTATTAATAATATTAAAGCTAATTTAAATAATATTGATGGTATATGGTTGCATTTGCATGGAGCTAGTTATGTGGAAGAAATAGGTTCAGGAGACCATCATATCTTAAAAGAAATAAGAAAGATTGTAGGACCTTATTTACCAATTGCTATTGTTTGTGATCCTCATGGTAATCTAACTAAAGAATATGTAGAAAATTGTACGATTATTAGAAGTTATCGTGAATCACCGCATACCGATGCAGATAAAACTAAGAAATTAGTAGCCAAGATGTTATGTAATTTATTAAAGCATAGACAAAATATTCATGCTTTATATCACAAATTACCACTAATTCTTGGTGGAGAACAATCAGTATCAACTGATGAACCGGTACTCTCCATTAATAAATATATGAATGAAATGGAAAAAGATTCAAGAATAAGAAGTGTATCTTGGCATGTAGGATATCTAAGACATGATTGTCCTGAAGCAGGATGTGGAATAGTTATCGTTCCTAAAACTCATGAAGATATAGAATATTGTAAAAAGAAATTAGATGAATTAGCTAATTATATTTGGAATAAACGTCATGAATTCCATTATACAGGATATACTTTAGTGCCAGATAAGGCTCTTGATGAGGCTTTGAGTTTTGATGGTAAACCTGTATTTATTACAGATAGTGGTGATAATACTACTAGTGGAGCTAGTGGGGAAAATGCTTATATATTAAGACAGTTATTAGTTAAAAAATTAGATAAAAAAGTTTTGATTGCGAATATTACAGATGCATCTTGTGTTAAACATTTACAAAATTATCAGGTTAATGAAGAAGTTATAATAAATTTAGGTAAAGATGATAATGAATTAAATAAAGCTATATCTTTAAAAGTACAAATTATTTCCTTTGCCAAGATGGTAGGAAACAAGTGGAGTGGACGTGATAAGGTATGGGGAGATATTGTTAATGTAAAAGTAGTTGATAAACCTTTATATATCACCATATCAAGCTGTAATAATTCAATGACGGAGATTAATCAATTTGTTAATGCTAAGTTAGATATTAATGATTATGAAATAATTGTGGTTAAACAAGGCTATCTATTCCCAGAATTAAAAGAAATTACTAAATTTTGGATAATGAGTTTAACTGATGGAGCAACTCCTCAAGATACTAAATTAATACCATTTAAACAAATAATGCGACCAATGTATCCGATAGATGAAATGTGAGGTAAATAAAATGAGCGAAAAATTTTTATGGGGAAGTGCTACTGCTGCCTATCAATGTGAAGGTGCTTGGAACGAAGATGGTAAAGGTGCGAGCATCTGGGATGAATTTTGTCATAGCGCGGCTAATACTACTAAAATAACAGGTGATGTTAGTTGTGACTTTTACCATCATTATAAAGAAGATATTAAAATGATGGGAGATTGTGGTCAAAATACTTATCGCTTTTCTATTAGTTGGAGTAGAATTCTTCCTAAAGAAGATCGTGTAGTAAATCAAAAAGGTCTAGAATTCTATGATAAAGTATTAGATGAATGTGAAAAATATGGAATCGTACCAAATGTAACTTTAATCCATTATGATCTGCCTGATTATATTGGAGCTAAAGGTGGTTGGTTATATGAGGGTATCAGTGATGAGTTTGCTTATTATGCTAAGGTTGTTTTTGAACATTTTAAAGATAGAATTCCTTTTTATGCAACAATTAATGAACCAACATTTAATGCATCATGTTGTTACTTGACGGGTAATTATCCACCTAATGTACAAAATAGTTTACAAGATTATTTCCATTGTATCTATAATATGGCCGTATGTAATGCTAAGGCTATTAGAGAATTTAGAAAATTAAATTTAAAAGCTAAGATTGGTTTAGTACATTCTTCTTGTTCATATGATATCTTTGTAGATAATGAAGAATATCGTAAAGCAGCAAAATATGGCGAATATTTTAGTACAGAATGCATGTTAGATCCTGCTATTTTAGGCAAATATGAAGATAATTTTATTATTGCACTTACAAAATTAGGTTTAGATCTTTCTTATATGCATGAAGAAGAAATTGCTTTATTTAAAGATAATACCATTGATTTCTTAGGTCAAAATGCTTATTGTCGAAATGTTGTTAAGCCATATACTACTGGAGAAACTTATGTTCAAGTTAATAATTCAGGTAGTGGTGATAAAAAAGAAAGTAAGATTATTAAAGGTTGGTTTGAATCAGATTTTAATGATAGTATGATATTTAATAAGTGGGGTAGAGAAATTTATCCTAAGACAATTTATGATACTTTAATTAAACGTAGAGAACGCTATGGTAATATTCCAATTTATATTACTGAATGTGGACATGGAGCATATGATATAGCTGATGAAAATGGTTATGTTGAAGATGATGATCGTATTGAATTTTTAAGTAGTTATATTAATTATATGTTAAAAGCTAAAGAAGAGGGAGTTAATGTTTTAGGCTTTTATGTTTGGTCAACGATGGATTTATATTCATGGATAAATGGTTATAAAAAACGTTATGGCCTTGTAAGAGTTGATTATGATAATGGCTTGAAACGAATTCCTAAAAAGAGTTATTATTGGTATAAGGACTTGATTAAAGATAAAAAGGATATTTAAAATGAAATTATTTGTTTCGGATATTGATGGCACTTTATATTGGTATGATAATAAAAATAATAATAAGTGTTCATTAGTATGCAAAAAAGCTATTAAAAAATGGATAGATGCAGGCAATATTTTTGCGATAGCTACCGCAAGAGTACATATTATTAGAGATAGCATCCTCGATGATTTAGGGCTTCCTGTTGATTATATTGGTGGTAATGGTGCCGAAATTGTTTATAAGGATGGTACAAAGGATATACATTATGTTCCTGTTTCTTTATTTTTAGAAGTTAATAAATGGCTAGAAGAAGAAAATATCGATGCAACTGTTAAAATTTGTGTTGATGGTAAATTTATAGCTTTGCATAATGATAAGTATCCTTTTAATTATTTAGCTAGAATGCGCAAGAATTTAGCAAATGCTAAAATTATTTCTAAAGATGATTGTACAAAGTTCATCAATGGCTATAATATGAGTATCATATGTAGTCCTAAGTTTATGTCATATGTTGAAGAAATGATGCAACAAAAATTTGGCGATAAATTTACAATTATTGCGAATGATATTGATAATATTGATTTTATGCCTTTAAATATAAATAAAGGAAAAGGTGTAACAATATTAGCTGATAGATATCATATAGCTAAAGATGATATTATTGTTATTGGTGATGATCGTAATGATATTGCAATGTTTGAAGTAGCAGGAAAAAGCTATGCAATGGCACATAGTGATATTGATATTAAAAAATATGTCGATAATGAAGTTGATTTGATTGAAGAAGCGATATATAGAGAATTAAGAGGTTAAATATGGACATTAAAAAATTTTATTTAAAAACATTTAGAGAATTTGGTAAACATAATTCATCATATTTTAATATACCAGCAGGTTTTATGGTATTGATTGCCTATTTATTACCTGGTGTATTGAGTATGATTAATATTAATTTTTCAGCATTTGCTTCATTGATTTTATTAGTAGTTGCCGTATTTGAAAAACGTAGTGATATGGTTAAATTTTATTGCTTGCAATTTTGTTTTGTTTCTTTAGCATTTAATATCTTTTTAACTATTTTAACTATTATTGCGATGTTTATTCCAATCTTTACTTTAATTATTGGTATGTGTAGCATTATAATTGCGACTATTATGCTTATTACTTATTTTTATTCTTTATATAATGCTTTTAAATATCGTGCTTGGATAATGCCTTGGATTGGTCCATTTATTATGGATAAAGTGTTAAAAATATAAAAAAATTATAAAAAAATTAATAAAAATCACAAAATTTTTAAGCGATTTTGTGATTTTTTAATTTTTACCGTAAGCGTCAAAATGTACCCATCTATAAATAAAAGCGTTCATCCTACATAATAATGATGATAGGAGGATTAGAAGAT
>CALVCO010000008.1 GCA_944326095.1 uncultured Erysipelotrichaceae bacterium
TTTAAAAGAAGAAAGGAGCAGGCAATTCCTCCCTAACTTATAGAAGTTAGAGTGTCCTTGCCTAATATTTAGATGAAGAAAGTGAAAAGGTAATTAAACATGCATTAAATCTTGGAATTAACTTTTTTGATACGGCCAATAGTTATTCAGCAGGAACAAGTGAAGAATATCTTGGAAAAGTTTTAAGAAATAATAATATTCCTCGCGATAAAGTAGTAATAGCTTCTAAGGTTTATTTTAAAAAGACTAAAAAAGGATGCATAATCCATTATTCCAAATAATTAAGGCAATAGAATAATTTCTATGACCTTTTTTATTTTCTAAATATTTGGTTTGATAATTTCTTGTAGAGCAAATTTTCCATCTTCATAAGTTATATGCACAATTGCACAATTAGGTATACCACCTTGGGCCACTATAGTATTAACATCAACAAATGAGGATAAAAAAGCAAAACTAGATGCCCCATGAGATACAGCTAATACAGTATGATGATCTTCTTTATTCATGATAGAAGTTAAGATATTTACCATTCTTTCTTGTACTTCATGATAATATTCTCCCCCAAACATGGTATATACATCATCAAAGAAATGCCCCTTAGAATTATTTTTTACTAAGTCTTCATCACAAGCTTCAAGATAACCAAAATTTCTTTCTTTTAATTGTTTTAGACGAACATAAGGTACTTGATGATTTGTAATGATTTCTAAGGTATCGCAACAACGCTCCGACGTAGAAGAATAATAGTGATCAAAATTGATATCTTTTATTAATAAGGCAGCTGCTTGGGCTTGTTCAATACCTTTTTTAGTTAAAGGGGAATCGCACCATCCTTGAATTTTCTTTCTTTGATTAAATAGGGTTTCCCCATGTCTTATTAAATATAAATGTTTTTTCATATCTTACCTCTTGTTATAACTGGATTGCTTCATCTAATTCAAATGCATAAATATATTTATAAATTTTATGATTTGGATATACTTTTTTCATTATACTAGCGTAAATATCTAATTGATTTTGATAAAGCTTAATTAATTCATCTTTATTCATATTTTTATTAGTTTTATAATCAACAATTATTACTTCTTCATCATTGATTAATACTAAGTCCATAGTACCATTGATAATTTTATTATCTTTTTTAGTTATAAATGGATATTCTTTAAATACTTGATGATTATAAGCTTTTTCAAATAGTTTTGAATTGTTGAAAGTTAGTAAATGATTAATATCTTTTGAATTTAAATTATATTTTTGTAAATCATAAATAGTCCATTTTTTTATTGGTAAGTGTTCTAATATTTCATGGATGGTTGTTCCATGAGTAAATTGATCTTTATATGGTCTTATATTCATGATGTTATTGGCATGAGTATTGGATGGAGAAATAATTTCTAAAGGTGTAGTAGTTGTTTGAGGATAGTGTTCAATCTTTACTAGATTATTTAATTTATATGGTTTAATTTCAAAGTCAATATTAGTTGTATCATCATCTTTGACTTGAATATAGGGATTATTCTTTATTGATGAAAGAATAGTTCCACTGATACCTTTGCGTTCACTAAGTATTTCATAATTGATAGTTGGATAGTTTAATTCTTTTATGACATCAACAAAATACATGCGTTGTTGCGCTCTGGTGGTAGCTACATATAATAATCTAGTATTTTCTTCTAGTTCTTCTTTATTTAACTTATCATTGATTACTAGATATTCAATGGTTGTTTGTCTTATTCTTTGTGGTAATGATAATGGTTTTAGAGCTAATCCTAATTCTGTATCAATTAAATGTTCATTATTTGTATCATGATTTTTAGTTTGAGATGTAGACCAAATAAATACCGTTTTATATTGTAATCCTTTAGATTGATGAATAGTTATAGCTCTTACAACATCTTCATCTAAAGATATAGAAGTTACTTCTTTAGTCATAGTTTGACTACCATGTTCAATTTCATAAATAAATTTTACTAATGAATTACTTTGTTTATTAAAACGTAAGGCAATATCAAATAATTGATCAAAATTAGTTTTTTCTTTATTATTTAATTTTTCTTCATAGAAATTTTGAATATTACATAAAGCATTTAATAAGGATATTAAGCCTTCTTGATTATAGATATTTTTTAAATTATTTAAATCATTAATAATAGGATGATTTATATTTTGTAAATTAGTTAAAATATCATTTTGCGATATATTTGCTAGTTCATCACTATTCATGTTATAGAAATTTTTTAGGGTAGCTATTAAATTTGGTTTATCAATTTGGATTAATAATTTTAGATAACTTAAGGCCATTAGACATAATAAAGAAGCATAGAAATTGTCTTTAGCATCCACATTATATGGTAGTTGATATTTTTCAAAAGCAGCCTTTAAATATTTTTTGTCATCATGGGCTTTTAATAATACAACATAATCTTTGAATTTTGATTTAGGATCTTCCTTTTTTAAAGCTAGAATTTTTCTGGCAATAAATTCTGCTTTTAGTATTTTATTATCTATGCCTTCTTGAGGACTTAAAGCATAGAAGATTATCGCATCATCAACATTTTCTTTTTGGGCATCTACACCTACTTTTACATTATCTTTATTAGTATAAGTATCTTCAAGTCCATCGATATTCATACAAACATTATATAAATCATTATTGAATTCCACGATATTTTCCTTAGAACGATAGTTATAAGATAGACTTATTTGTTTAGTATTAAAATCGTAAGATAAATCACGCATTAAAGATGGTTTAGCTTTTCTAAAGCGATATATGGATTGTTTAACATCGCCTACTCTAAATACATTATGACCATTAGATATTAAATTTATGATATCATTTTGAATTTCATTAGTATCTTGAAATTCATCGACCATTATTTCGGCATAATTTTGAGCTAATTGTTTACTTATTATATTTTCATTGGCTTTGAGTATATCTAGAGCGTAGTGTTCCATGTCTTCAAAGTCCATGCCTTTTGCCTGAAGTTTTAATTCTTTTATTTTAGTTAAAGTTAAATTAGTTAATTCTAATAGAGTATTTATTATTGGTACTAAATCATTATGATTTTTTATAAACTGTTCACTGGTGAATAATATTTCTAATAATTTTTTATCACGTTCGGTTATCTTTTTCTTGATATTTTTTTCTTCTAGGAATTCTTTAGTTGGTAATTTAATGGCTTTAGTTGTATAGTCTTTAAATTGCATATGAAAAGTATCATAATTTTTATTGTCTAAATAATTATATAGTTGTTTTAAGCATCCTAATTTTAGCTTAATACTATTTAGATATTTGTCATCTTCTTTTTGTAAATCAATTGATGTGGCTAAAGTATTTAAGTTATTTTCTAAGATATTTAATTGATTATATAAATATTGATAAAAACCATCTAAGATATTAGAATCTAACATATCTAGGGTATTAATAATTTGATTATTATTTTGTAATTCATTTAGATAATCTAAGGCATTTGTTGTACTATTGGCAGTATTGATGATAGCCATAGTAGTAGTTTGTAAGGCTGAAATATCCTCTGATCTAGCACTAAAATGGTCAAGTAATTCAATAGTTTGTTTAGGATATTTTTCTAATATTATATTAAGACTATCATGAAAAGCTTGTTCCTTAATATTATTTAATAAAGAATCATCTAAGATATTATCAGTTAATTGGGGATCTAGACCAATAGCGTAATAATATTTTTTAACTATCTTTAAACAATAAGCATCAATAGTAGTGATATCGGCATTAGTTAAATATACTAATTGTTGTTTTATATATGCTTTATCACTATCTTCTTGTTGATATAGTTCATTTAGACTACTTGATAGTCTTTTTTTCATTTCGGCAGCTGCCGCATCAGTGAAAGTCAAGGCAACAATTTTATTTAGACTTACTTTATCTTTGATACATCTTTTTAATAGCCGTTGGACCAATACACTAGTTTTCCCTGCACCGGCAGAGGCACTTACTAAGATATTAGTATCGATGGTATTGATGGCTTCTAATTGTTCATTATTAAATTTCATCTTCTTCTCCTTTGCCAGCTTTTAAAGGTTTATCAAAAATAATATGGTCTTCACCTTGGTTTTTATTTAAACAGATATTTTGGAATTGACAATATCTACAGCCATCTTTACTTGGGCTAATAGAAATATTACCGCTTTTTAATTGTTCTAAAAGATAATTATAAATATAGTCTAAACATTCTTTGATTAGTTCAGGATCTAATTTAGCATTTTTGATATTATCACCATAATCTAGACCTGATTCTGCTTCATGAGAAATAGTTATACCTTCTAATTTTTTATTGTCGATAAATAATTTATTGATTTCTTCTTGGCCTATTTCTTGGATTTTATTTCTTGATATTTTTGTGGCTGGTACTTTGATATTTTCATTTTTTAAAGAAAAATAATAAGCACCTACTGGTGTTTTGTCTAAAATCTTTTCACCTAGAATTAAATAGGTCATTAGTTGTAATTGTAGACCAGCTTGAATCTTTTTTTCTTGTAATTTTTTAGCGCTTGATTTGTAATCGATAATTCTAAAATAATTATGGTTTATATCAATTCTATCAATTGTTCCTTTAATCATTATTGGTAGATTGTTATATTGTTGTTGGAATTTATATTCGGTTTTATAAGGGCTAAATGAAGTTTCACTTTCCATTTTATTTAGAATAGTAAAAGTTAATTCTAAATTTTTAATCATTCTTTCTTGAATAGCTTTGATAAATAGTTGTTCTTTAGGAAATAATTTATTTAATTGGACAAAATATGGTTGAGAAATTTCTTTTAGTTTATCATTATTTTTAGCATAATCTTTATTAAATATTTTTATCATTTTTTCCATTATGGCATGCATAATAGTTCCAATGATATTAGCTTCTATTTGAAAATTATAACTTTGATTTATTTTTAGACCATATTGTATAAAATAAGCATATGGACAATTAAAATAACGTTCAAAAGAAGATATGCTACCATATAACATATCATCTTTAAAAAAGGTAGATGTATTATTTAAAGTTGGATTATCATTGATATATAAGTCATTGCTTATTAGAGGCCATCTAGTAAAATCTAAATTTAATTCTTCTATTTCTAAGGCTAATTCAAATACTTTATTAGCATAATCATTAGTATAATAAGAATAATAGATATTATTAGCTGATTTATGTATCCAATTTAATTGTTGCATATAAAGATCATAACGTTCATCTAAAGGAATGATATCAATTTTTTGCAGATAATCTTCGTCAAAGATACCATCATAATTACTAAAATTAGGATAAGTTTTAGAAGTACAACCAAGAATATAAGCATATTCTCTAGCAAATATTGGATGAGTTAAATCTGTTACAATGATACTATTTTCTTGATAATTAGTATTATCGATGGTAATACTTTCAATTTGTTTATTGATGATAATAATATCCTGAATATCTTTTATCATATTCAAAGATTCATTGATGATTGAAGCTATCTTGTTTGTAGCATTTATATCATTGATATCTTTAGTTATTTCATAAGCTATAGGAAGAATATTATTTAATTCTACATTTATACATTGATCTAATTGTTCTTTAATGCTTAGAAAGTAATTTAAAGAACGATTGGCCATATCTTGAATATTATTTAAATCATTATTATTTAAGATTGTAATATCTTCTAAATTAGGTAATTTATATAAATCATCTAAAGTACTTATATAAGTATCAAAATAAATATATAAATCGTTAGGATAATCATAGGCAAAACAATGATTGAATAGGCATTCTTTTAGATTATCAATAGTTGGTTCTAACATGAAATTTACTAATTTAGTAAAATGTAAGATAACATTTGGTCTTATTGAATCAATTATAGGAGTAAAAGGTATTTGATAACGATCAAATATTTGTTTTAATATTGGCAATTGATTTTGATAATCACATAGAATGATATTAGTATTATAAGCATTATTTTTATTTACGATATCTTGGGCAACACTTTCAATTTCTTGACGTATATTTAAAGCATATCTACCTTGTCTATGAATGTCTTTTAGATTACTTAGGGTTATTATTTTAGTGAATGATTTTTTTAGATTATAACTGAAGATATCATTACAAAAATAGTCTAGAGCTTCTACATTATTATTTTCTAATTTTATTTCACGCATTTGATATTGGGGATAATCTAAATGATAAATAGCTTTAATAATCTTTTTTAATTCTTGTTCCTGGGGATTATCTTCAGGTAATTTTTCAATGTCTTGATTATATAGAATTAAATCTTGTGTAAATGATAATACTTCTTGGATGAATTTAGGATATTTAAGCATGGGCTTAAATATATTTAATTCTATATTTGTTAAAATTTGTTTTGCTTGTAATAATAAATTAGTTGAAGATTGCATATTAAAATTATATGCATAGGCTTCTATAGGCATTAGTTTTATATCAAAGATAGTTTCTTGATTGGCTAATAGTTGATTTAAATAATAACCTTTTAAATAATTAGGACAGATGATAGTTTTCATGCGTTACTCCTTTGAATACTATTATTAGTATAACTTTTTTTACGAACTTTGTCATAGTGAACTACTTCACTTATAAAAGTGGTGTAACCTAAGATTAGATATGATACAATAATAGAAAATTAGCTATATTAGGTTTTTTATTAGGCTTAATCATCTATGTTGTGCTTAGGTTTATAATTGGAATATCATTTGTTTCAGCGGTATATCTTGGCTTGATTTTTTTAATATTATATATAGTGGTAATGTTGCTTTATTTTTGGCTAGTAAAATTAAAAAAATGAAAATAGCCGTGGATTTTTTATATGCTCCACGGCTAATTAAGTTTGTATATTTTTTATTCTTCCCAAAGGATTATTTGGTTGTTATTGGCTAGGGTTTTTTGAACATCGATTATTCTTTGATTAGAGCTTCCTCTAAATCTTAAAGATATATCTTTTAATTCTTCGACGAATTTTCCATCTACTAAGACATCGAAGTAACTTAGTAATTTATTGGTGTCTTCATCATTTCTTCCTATTAATTGTTCAAAAGTATAACCTGAATAACACCATATAGTTTTATTAGGATATATTTCTTTCATCTTGGTGATGAATGGTAGTAGTCCTTTAACATTTTGAGGTTCCATTGGTTCACCACCTAATAATGATAGACCTACAATATAATCAGGCTTTAATAATTCGATTATGTAGTCTTCTTGCTTGTTGGTGAATTTTTCTCCATAGTTAAAGTCCCAGGCTTCTTGGTTGAAGCAATTTTTACAATGGTGGGTACATCCACTGACAAACAGGGATATTCTTACGCCTATACCATTGGCTATATCGCAATTTTTAATTGAAGCAAAATTCATATTTTTTCCTTTCATTAAATAAAAGCATTTCACCAAAAGTAGTGAAATGCTTTTGATCTTATAGGTGAGTTACTCTTGATTTAATTTCTTTAGTTTTTCCAACATTCCAGAAATTTTCACCAAGATATCCACAGGTTCTTCTAGTTACGTTCATCTTTTTACGATCTTTGTTATGGCATTGTGGGCATTCCCATTCATTATTATCATTGATAATGATTTCGCCATCCCATCCACATACATGGCAATAGTCTGATTTAGTATTGAATTCAGCATATTGAATATTGTCATAGATGAATTTAACAAGATCTTCTAGGGCTTTTAAGTTGTTGCGCATATTTGGAATTTCTACATAAGAGATTGCGCCACCTGAAGAAATTGGTTGGAATTGAGATTCGAATTTTAATTTAGAGAAAGCATCGATATGTTCACGTACATCAACATGATAAGAGTTAGTATAATAACCTTTATCAGTAACATTTGGAATATCACCGAATTTTTCTTTATCAATTCTTGCGAAACGATAACATAAGCTTTCAGCTGGTGTTCCATATAAAGCAAATCCTAAACCTGACTCTTGTTTCCAAGTTTCACAAGCTGTTCTTAAACGATTCATAACTTTTAAGGCAAATGCTTGGCCTTTAGGAGTTGTTTGTGATTCACCAGTCATTAATAGTGTTACTTCATATAGACCGATATATCCTAAAGAAATACTTGAATAACCATTCTTTAATAATTTATCTATTTTTTCACCTGGTTTTAAACGGGCGATAGCGCCATATTGCCAATGAATAGGAGATACATCAGATGTTACACCTAATAAAGCATGGTGACGGCACATTAGGGCTTCATGACATAATTCTAGTCTTTCTGATAATAATTTCCAGAATTTTTCTTCATCACCTTTTGCTAGGATACCAATTTGTGGTAAGTTGATAGATACGACACCTTGATTGAAACGACCTTCAAATTTATAATTGCCATTTTCATCTTTCCAAGGAGCTAGGAATGAACGACAACCCATTGGAGCGAATACATTGCCTTCATAATTTTCACGCATCTTCTTAGCTGAGATATAGTCAGGATACATTCTCTTAGCGCTGCATTTAACAGCTAGACGAGTGATATCATCATATTTACCACCTTTTAGACAATTGTTTTCATCTAATACATATACTAATTTAGGGAAGGCAGGAGTGATATATACACCTTTTTCATTTTTAATACCTTGCATTCTTTGAATGATGATTTCACGGACAATAGCAGCTACTTCATCAACATATGGATCGTTATCATTGATTTCCAAGAATAAAGTTACGAATGGTGATTGACCATTAGTAGTCATTAAAGTATTAATTTGATATTGAATAGTTTGTACGCCGGAAGATAATTCAGTTTTTAGACGTTGAGCAACGATTTCTTCAATCATTTCATCGCTTAATTTACCATCAAATTGATTATGTAATTCACGACGGAATTTTTCACGTGATACTGCTAAGTATTTTCCTAAGTGTTTAATATTGATTGATTGACCACCATATTGGCTACTTGCTACACATGCAATGATTTGGGTCATAACGGTACATGCTACTTGGAATGATTTTGGTTCTTCAATTAATTTACCATTCATTACTGTGCCATTTTCAAACATATCTTTAATATTGATTAAGCAACAATTAAAAATAGGTTGTAAGAAATAGTCAGCATCATGGAAGTGTAAGATACCTTCTTCATGTGCTTTACTAATCTTTTCTGGCAATAACATACGTTTAGTTAAGTCTTTTGAAACTTCACCAGCTATTAAATCTCTTTGTGTTGAAGCGATAATAGCATTCTTATTAGAATTTTCATCCATTAATTCCTTGTTAGAATGTTTAATTAGACCTAAAATAGATTCATCGGTAGTATTTTGTTGTCTTACTAATGTTCTAGTATAACGATAGATCATATACTTTTTAGCTAAAGTGAATTTCTTAAAATCCATTAGCTTCATTTCGATAATATCTTGGATATCTTCAACTAGGATACGTTTTTTATCTAAAGACATTACATAGTCTACGATTTCGGATATTTGTTCTTTGCTGACTTTATCGGCAGCTTTTACTTCATTATTGGCTTTTTGAATAGCTAGTTCAATCTTTTCTTTATCAAATTCTACTATTCGGCCATCTCTTTTTATAACTTTCATAGCCATATCTCCTTTTGCTAAGATAATATTAACGCAATTTAAAATAAAATATGTTGCATTTGCAACATTTTCACGTATAATTTTTATAAAAGATAAAAAAGGTAAAAATATGGAGAAGAATGAAGTTGTACATGAAATTTATAAATTGATGGCTAAATATAATGATATTAAGGTCAAAACTTATAATAAAGGGGAAATTATTACAAATTTTTTGACTAATAGAAATTATATTTATTTTGTACTTAGTGGTAATTGTAGTTTATATCGTTATGCAAGAAATGGGGATATGATCTTTTTACAACGTTATGAGCGTTATGATAGTTTTGGTGATTGTTTTCATAATATTGAATTAAATAGTGAATTGAGTGTAGTAGCAGATAATAAAGTTAGTGTTTTCTTTTTTGATTATGATGAGGTAATTCATGATAGTCATTATAATTCGATTCATGGTGTCTTGTGTGATGCTTGTATATTACAACTTAGAACACTTAATGAAAGAATTGAAGTTTTAGCTAAAAAAACCATTAGAGACCGTATCTTAGCTTACTTTGATGTTTTATCTAAAAGATCGATAATAAAAGAGTTTGAATTGCCGATGTCTTATACCCAATTATCAGCTTTTTTAGGGGTTGATCGAAGTGCGATGATGCGCGAAATTAAGCAACTAGAAAATGATAAAATAATCACAAGGTATAAGCATCATATCTCTATTAAAAAGTAAACTGATTTTTAGGTGAATTTTATTAAAAATGATATTTTATTTTAAGAAATTTGCTTTATAATTAAGATTGTTATTCAGGAGGTGGTTGTTTGTATGGCCATTGCTAAGGTTTTAGAACAATTTATAGATGTGAGGAAAAATGGTGACAGTTGTGATTTCAATGGTTATCTAGAAGACTATCTACAGACTATTGATGATAATAGTAAAGATTACCAAATCTTATCAGCTATATTTGCAGAAAATAATGATGCTAAAGTTTTGGTTAACTATCATTTAAACATCAACGCTAGTGCGATTACTAATCAAATTATTCGTTATAAGGATATTAATAAATTGGAAGGTAAAGCGCTTAGTGTTCCATATATCATTTATGAAGCTAAAGAGGATGTAGAAAGAGCTTTAATCTATTATCCAGCTTGTGAATGTGGCTATGTATTTGCGAAAGGTTTATATTATTGTTTAACTGAACCTGGAAGTGAATTGATTGATTATCGTAATGAATTTATTGCCATAAGTGGTGATGATGTACAATTAATCGTAAATACATATAATGATATGTTTAAGAAAAAAGCTGGTTTCATTCAACGTAGCTTGGATACTAAATTCTATCCATCATATGATGATATGAAACAATGTATCATTACGGAATCTAATAGAATGCATGATACGGTCTTTGATGAGTTAAAGGGTGTTGAGGATAAATATCCTATTATTAAAGATCATATTGTTAAATGGTTCTTATTTAAGAAAGTATTATATGTACAATATATGTTAAATAAGGATGCATTGGCTAAAGTGCATGAGGGAAATGTTAAGAAACAACGTAATCAGGCTAAGATGAATGCTGATGAAATTGTCTTTGTTTCATTTAGTGCTATGTGGCGTGGAAATGAATAATTTTTACAATTATATTTTAAAAAAGGTTATAGAATACTAAAAATGTATTCTATGACCTTTTTTTCGTAATTAAATAATATTGAATTGTGTTAAATTTGTGAAAATTATAACTATACACAGAGAGTTAACTTTGGTACAATAGAAAAGCCTAAAAAGGGTTGAAAGGGGAAAATATGAAAAGAATTGTAAAATTGTTGGTTGCGTTAACTTTAGTAATCAGCATGAGTGCTTGTAGTAGTAATACAACAGAGACTGCAAGTAGTCAAACATTAGAAGGTAGTGCTCAAGGTTTCTCTAGTGAAATCAAAGTATCAGTTACTGTTGATGGTGGAAATACTATTAGCGCTATTGAAGTATTAGAATCAGCTGAGACTGATGGTATTGGTGAAAAAGCTTTACCTGTAATGGTAGAAAATGTAGTTGGCGCAAATAGTTTAGATGTTGATAGCGTATCAGGAGCTACAGTTACTTCTACTGCTTTCTTAGCTGCTGTTGAAAATGCTTTAAGCAATGGTGGAATTAGTAAAGATGATTTAGTTGTTAAAGAAATTGCTGCTGAAGCTGACGAAGAAACTAAAGATGTAGATGTTGTAGTAGTTGGTGCTGGAGGCGCTGGTATGAGTGCTGCTATTACTGCTGCTCAACAAGGTAAGAGTGTAGTAATCGTGGAAAAAGCTGATATCGTTGGTGGTAACTCTAGTAGAGCTACTGGTGGTATGAATGCTGCTAAGACTGTTTTCCAAGATGAAAATACTTTTGAAGAATTAAGTGGTGTAGAAAAGACAATTGCTACAGCTCATGAAACTTATCCTGAACTTGATGAATTGACTGCTACTGTTGAACAACAATTAGCTGATTATCAAGCTGATCCTCAAGGATATTTTGATTCTCCAGAATTATTTATGTTAGATACTTTAGTTGGTGGTAAGAATTTAAATAATCATGATTTAGTTAAGACTTTAGTTGATAATAGTGCTGAAGCTATTGACTGGTTAGCTGCATTAGAAAGCCCAATTAATTTAATTGATGTTTCTAGTTTTGGTGGTGCTAGTGTTAAAAGAATTCATCGTCCAGTAGATGCTGAAGGTAAAACATTATCTGTTGGTAGCTACATGGTACCTTTATTAGAAGAAAACTGTGAAAAACTTGGTGTTGAAATTTTAACTGGTACTACTGCTGAAAGTATTATCATGAGCGATGGAGCAGCTGCAGGTGTAGTAGCTAGCAGTGCTTCAACTAAATATACTATCAATGCTAAGTCTGTAGTATTAGCTACTGGTGGATTTGCTGGTAACTTAGATATGGTTGTAGAATATAAACCTGATTTAGCAGGATTTATTACTACTAATGCTGCTACAATTACTGGTGATGGTATTAAGATGGCTCAAGAAGTTGGTGCTGCTTTAGTAGATATGGAACAAATTCAAATCCATCCTACAGTACATCAAGAAACAAGTGCTTTAATTACTGAAGGTCTAAGAGGCGATGGTGCTATTCTTGTTAACCAAGAAGGTGTTCGTTTCTGCGATGAAGTTGGTACTCGTGATGCTGTAAGTGCTGCTGAACTTGCGCAAACTGGTGGTTATGCTTATTTGATCGTTGATCAAAAGATGGTAGATGCATCTAGTGTTATTGCTGGATATATCAACAAAGGTTTAACTATTGGTGGTGGCGAAGTTGCTGAATTAGCTGAAGCTATTGGTTGTGATGAAGCTACATTGACACAAACATTAGAAACTTGGAATGCTGCAGTAGCTGCTCAAAGCGATGAAGAATTTGGTCGTACATCATTTGCTGAACCATTAGATACAGCTCCTTATTATGCAATTAAGATTGCTCCAGGGGTACATCATACAATGGGTGGTGTTGTAATTAATACAAATGCTGAAGTATTAACTGAAGATGGTAGTGTAATCCCTAATTTATATGCTGCTGGTGAAGTTACTGGTGGTGTTCATGGTGCTAACCGTCTTGGTGGTAATGCTGTAGCTGATATCGTTGTATTTGGACGTATTGCTGGTAATAGTGCTGCTGCAAACGCTGAATAAATTTAACTAAATAATAACAAATAAACTGTGTAATTAATTTTGATGAATAATCAAAAATTTACACAGTTTTTTTTGTAGGAAAAAGAGTATAAAAAGCTTATAATTATATAAGGTGAAGCGATGAAAAAGATTATATTTATTGATGTTGATGGAACATTGGTAGACTATTCTGGTAATCTACCTGATAGTGCTGTTGAAGCGATTAGAAAAACACGTAGAAAAGGTAATATGGTATATCTATGCACGGGTAGAAGCAAGGCGGAGATATATCAAAAGATATGGGATATTGGTTTTGATGGCTTAATTGGTGGTAATGGAACTTATATTGAATATGAAGGTAAGATGATTTATCATCAAGTTATTTCTAAGGAAGAATGCACAAAAATTATTGATTGGTTGTTAGCTAAAGATTTACCATTTTATCTTGAAAGCAATAATGGTTTATTTGCTAGTAAAGATTTTGATATTAGAGCAGATAAGGCAATAAAGGCTTATAGTGCATATAAGGGCAAAGATTCTAGTAAAGTTACAGTTAGAAAAGCTTTTCCGCATATGATATATGATGGAGAAATATATCGTGATGATGTTAATAAGATTAGTTTTGTTTTAAGTAGTTATGATGATTATTTAAATGCAAAAGAAAAATTTAAAGATTTAGAAGTAAATACTTGGGGTGGTAAAGAACAAAAAGCTTTATTTGGTGATATAGGTGTTTGCGGTATGACTAAAGAAAAAGCTTTATTAAAAGTATTAGAATATCATCATTTAACTAGGGAAGATGCTATAGCTATTGGTGATGCGACGATTGATATTGGTATGTTAAAAGAATGTGCTATTGGCATTGCGATGAATAGTGGTAGTGATGATGTTAAAAAGATTGCAGATTATGTTTGTAAAGATGTAGATGATGATGGTTTATATGATGCTTTAGAACATTATAATTTAATATAGGGGTATAGATATGGAATTACATGATAAGACTTATGAAGAATATGTAAATATTTTAAAAGATGAATTAGTGCCTGCAATGGGTTGTACAGAGCCTATTGCGATTGCTTATATTGCTAGTTATGCTAAAAAGGTTTTAGATAAGTTGCCTGATAGAGTAGAAATTGAAGTTAGTGGCAATGTTTTAAAGAATGTTAAAAGTGTTATAGTGCCTAATACTTCAAAGATGAAAGGTATTCAAGCAGCTTGTGCAGCAGGTATTGTTTGTGGGGATGCTGATAAAAAGTTAGAAGTTATTTCTGAAGTTGAAGATACTCATGAAATTAAAGAATTTTTAGAAAAGTGTCCAATTGTTGTTAAGGCAGCTAATAGTAATAAAATCTTTGATCTTATAATTACATTATTTGCAAGTGATGAACAAGTTAAAGTTAGAATTGTTGATTATCATACAAATATTGTATATGTTGAGAAAAATGGTGAAGTTTTACTTGATAAAAAGATTGTAAATGATACTAAGAAGGTTAGTTATGATTGTTTAAATGTTGAGGATATTTTTGCATTTGTTAATATGGTTGATATTGATGATGTTAAAGATAATCTTGATAGGCAAATTAACTATAATATGGGAATTGCTAAAGAAGGATTAACCAATGATTATGGGGCTAATATTGGTAAGGTTTTACTTAAGTCTTATGGTGATAATTTAAATGTAAAAATTAAAGCTTATGCAGCAGCAGCTAGTGATGCGCGGATGAATGGTTGTGAGATGCCCGTTATTATTGTTTCAGGTAGTGGCAATCAAGGAATTACTACTAGTGTACCAGTTATAGTTTGGGCAAATGAAAAAGGTTATGATAGGGAAAAATTATATCGTGCTTTAACTTTAAGTAATTTAATTACTATTCATTTAAAAAGTGGTATAGGTAGATTAAGTGCCTTTTGTGGAGCAGTTAGTGCTGGAGCAGGAGCAGGAGCTGGTATTGCTTATTTAGAGACTCAAGATATTATGGCCATTTCTCATACTATTGTTAATGCTTTAGGTATTATTTCGGGTACAATTTGTGATGGAGCTAAGGCTAGTTGTGCTGCTAAGATTCAAGCAGCTATTGATGCAGGAATTACAGGTTATTATATGTATATCAATGGTCAAGAATTTAAAGATGGTGAAGGCTTAATTGTAAAAGGTGTAGAAAATACCATTGAAAATATTGCTTTATTAGCACGTGAAGGTATGAAAGAAACAGATAAAGAAATCATCAAGATGATGGTTAAAAATTGTTAGGTAGATATATGAGTGGGTTAAAACATTTTGGCTTAGGTCATGTTAGTGATACTCAAGCAAAGACAGGTTGTAGTGTTATTTATTTTCCTAATGGAGCTAATGTTGGTGCATGTATTTTAGGAGGCGGACCTGCTTCTAAAGAGACACCACTAGCTAGCCCTGTTACAGCTAATAATAAAATAAATGCTATTGTTTTAAGTGGCGGTAGTGCTTTTGGTTTAGAAGCTAGTTCAGGGACAATGAAATGTCTACAAGATCATAATATTGGTCTTGATACAGGCTTTGCGAAAGTTCCACTAGTTATGCAATCATCAATTTATGATTTAGGATATGGGGCAAATGATAGATATCCAGATATTAAAATGGGTTATGATGCATGTCTAAAAGCTTTAAATAATCTAGATGAAGCAAGTGGAAATATTGGGGCAGGAATAGGTGCTAGTGTTGGTAAGATATTAGGAATGAAACAAGCCAATAAAAGTGGCTTAGGTTTTCATCATGAAGTTTTTAATGGTATAAATATTTGGGCAATCGTTATAGTAAATGCCTTAGGCGATATCATTGATCCTAGCAATGGTAGCATTATTGCCGGAGCTATGGATGTTAATCGCAAGGAATTTGTGGATACTAAAAAGATGATGAAAGATAGTATTATTCCACAATGGGATCATACTAATACAACAATAGGAGCTGTAATTTGTGATGCTTATTTTGATAAAGCTTCACTTACTAAATTAGCGCAAATGACTAGTTGTGCTTATGCTCGATGTATCAATCCCGTATTTACAATGATGGATGGGGATACTATCTATGCTTGTAGTATTGGTAATAAAGAAGTAGATATAAATGTAATGGGCGTTTTAGTGGATGATTGTATGGAAAAAGCCATTCTTAAGGCCATTAAAACTTCTAAAATAAGTGATGATGAGTTTTTAGAAGCTTGTCATTAAAAGTTTGTTATAATAATAGCGTTATAAAAGGATTGGTGAGTATGCAAGGTAAGTTTATTACTTTTGAAGGACCTGATGGCAGTGGCAAGACCACATGTGCTAAAGGGGTATATGATAAATTAAAAAAAGAAGGTTATGATGTAATATATACTAGGGAACCTGGAGGTATTGAGATAGCTGAAGAGATTCGCAATATCATCCTAGATCCTAAAAATACTAAGATGGATGCTAGATGCGAAGCTTTATTATATGCGGCAAGTCGTCGTCAACATTTAGTAGAAAAAGTATTACCAGCTTTAGCCAAAGGGCAAATAGTTCTATGTGATCGCTTTGTCGATAGCTCTTTAGCATATCAAGGAGTAGGTAGACACTTAGGTATTGAAGAAGTATTTGCGATTAATAAATTTGCAATTGAAGATAATATGCCTGATTTTACTATCTATCTTAATGTTGATCCTGAAATTGGTTTACAACGAATCGCAACGCGCAATTATAAAGATCGTTTGGATCAAGAGAGTTTACAATTTCATCAAGATACTTATAATGGCTATTTACAAGTAGTAAATAAATATAAAGATAGAATGATTGTAGTGGATGCTAATCAGGATGAAGCTAAAGTTATTGATGATTGTTTTAAGATCATAAAGGAACATTTAAATGTTTAAAGATATATTAAAAGAAGAACAGCCGATAGTTTATCGTACTTTAATTAATGCTTTAAATTATCAACATGTTGGGCATGCTTATATCTTTTGTGGAAGAAATGATCAAACGATGCTTGATGCAGCTTTATTTTTAGCCCAGAGTATTATTTGTGATGAAAATATTGCTTGTGAGACTTGTGATACTTGCCAAAGAATTAAGAATTTTAATTATGGGGATTTGCTTTATCTTGATGGAAGAGCTAATACTATTAAGAAGGAGGATATTACTTCTTTACAACAACAGTTTTCTAAGACAGCATTAGAGCCTAATGGTAATAAAATTTATATTATTAATCATGTTGAAAATGCTAGTGATGGGGCTTTAAATAGCTTATTAAAATTTTTAGAAGAACCTAGTAGTAATAATATCTATGCGATATTTATTACTAATAATATCTATCAAGTATTACCTACTATTGTATCTAGATGTGAAATAATTCAATTTAGACCAGATGATATTAATAAAGTATTTAATAATTTAACAAATCAAGGAATTGATGAAATTGATAGTTATTTTTTAAGTATACTTTGCAAAGATGCAAGCTATCAAGAAATGGAAGAATATCAATTGGCCTATGTTGCTTTAGAACGCTTTATAAAAGATTTTCCAAATAAATTAGATGATTTTTTATTATATTATCAATTAGAAATATTTGGTAAAGATAAAGATTTAGATTTAAAAGTAACTATTAACTTTTTTGATTTAGTCGCAACCTTTATCAAAGATTTAAGTATTGGTAAAAATGATATTGGTAGTTGGTATGGTAAAAAAATAGCTGAATTAGATATTAATTTTAGTTTAGCTAAATGTCTATTAATAGCTTTACAACAAAAGGATAAATGTAATAAAACTAATAATTTACGTTTAATAATTGATGAATTTATATATAAGTTACAGGAGGTAACAAATGAGTGAATATCCATTTAATTATTTAATTTCGATAAAATATACGCCAACAGGTAAAGCATATACCTTTGGAACTGATGAAGAAGATATTGAAGAAGGACATTTTGTTGTCTTAGAAACTGCTCAAGGTTTAGAACTAGGAGAAGTAGTTAAGGGTTCATGGAGCATTGAAGAATATAGTGGTAATCTAGAAATTAAACCAATTGTTAGAAAGGCTACTTTAGAAGATCGTGTAGCTCATGAAGAAAATATTGAATTAGCTAAAGAAGCATTAAAATTTTGTCAAAAACAAGTTGATGAATTAGGACTTCAAATGAATCTTATAAGTGCGCAATATACTTTAGATCGTCGTAAGATTTTAATTATTTATTTGGCAGATGAACGTGTAGATTTTAGAGAATTATTAAAGCGTTTAGCAGCTGAATTGCATTGTAGAATAGAATTAAAACAAATTGGTGATCGTGATAAGGCTAAATTAGTAGGTGGTATTGGTACTTGTGGTAGAGAAATTTGTTGTCATAACTTTTTAAATACTTTTGAAGTTGTAGGAATAAGTATGGCCAAAAATCAATTATTAAGTCTTAATGCAGCAAAGTTAAGTGGACAATGTGGTAAATTAATGTGTTGTTTACGCTTTGAAGATGAGATATATAAAGAGATGATTGCAGGACTTCCTAAGATGAATTCGCAAGTAGAATATAATGGTAATGTTTATCGTTTAACTGGTCTAAATTTGTTAAATGATTATGTTAAATTGGAAAATAAAGATGAAGTAGTTAATATTTCATTAAAGCAATTAAGAGAAGAAGTAGTTCCTCATAAAGTTGAACAACCAAAAAAGAAAGAAAAAATAAATGAATAGACAAAAAAGTTTTGAAAATAATCAACCAACCTTATATTTAGTACCAACACCAATTGGTAATTTACAAGAGATGACACCTAGAGCTATTGATATATTAAAGATGGTTGATTATATTGCTTGTGAAGATACTAGGACATCTTTTCCTTTATTAAAGCATTTTAATATCGATACAAAAACGATTGCTTATCATAATTTTAATGAAGAAAATTCTAGCAAAGGGATCATCAAATTATTAGAAGAAGGTAATAATATTGCGCTTATTAGCGATGCTGGTTATCCTTTAATATCAGATCCTGGTCAAGTATTAGTTAATGAAATTACTAAACATGGATTTAATGTTGTACCACTTTCTGGATGTAATGCCATGCTTAATGCATTAGTGGCATCTGGATTGATAGTACAACCTTTTGTCTTTATTGGTTTTCTTGACAGCAATACAACCCAAAGAGAAAAAATGTTAACAAACTATAAAGATTTACCAATGACAATGATTTTTTATGAAGCACCACATCGTATCAATAAAACATTGAATAGTATGTTAAAAATCTTAGGAGATCGTAAGTGTTGTCTAGCAAGAGAATTGACTAAAAAACATGAAGAATTTATTCGTGGTACCCTTAGTGAATTATGTGAGTTAGAAAATTTAAAGGGAGAAATGGTTATTGTTGTTGAAGGAAAACAAAATGATTATGAAATAAATGATGAAGATATTATCTTAGCTCTAAAAAAAGAAATAACAGAGGGCTTAAGCAAAAAAGATGCGATTAAAAAAGTTAGTAAAGAATTGGCTATTAATAAAAATAGAGTATATGATTTAGCTAATAATTTATGATGGTGCTATAATAAGCTTGGTGATTAAGATGGGAAAAAGTATAAAAAAATTAACGCTTATAGCGCTATTTGCGGTAGTATGCTTTGTAACTTTTAGCTATGCTAAAATAAATATACCTTTACCAGCTGGATCAATGATTTCCATACATGTTGCTAATGCGGTAGTAGTATTATGTGCTTTTTTATTGGATGGTAAATCAGGAGGATTAGCTGGCGCTATTGGTTTAAGTATCGCAGATATCTTGGATCCTGTATATTTTATTAGTGCTCCAAAAACCTTTTTCTTAAAGTTTTGTATAGGCTTTATCGCTGGTTATATAGCTCATCATATTTTTCATTTAAGAGAATTAAATGACTCAAAGAAAATAAGTAAAGCATGTATTATTTCAGGTACTGTTGCTTTAGCATTTAATGTAATTGCTAGCCCATTAATTGGTTATATCTTTGATAAATTTATCTTAGGTATTAATGATGTCAGTGCTAATTTAATCTTAGCTTGGAGTAGTGGTGTTACTTTATTTAATGCTGTAGTATGTATTTTTGTTGCTTGGGGTTTATATATGTTATTGTATAAGAGCTTTAAGCGATTTACTAAGGAATTATTTTAAAAATTGTGAAAACTGTGGAAGTAAAAATTATAACTTTCACAGTGTTTATATGGTGTGCTAGGCATAATATAAATTTAGTAGTAAATAAATATCAGGTATTTAGCACAAGTGTAGTGAGCTACAAGCTGTTGATAGTAATGTAACGGGTGAAGAAAGTGTATTACGCCCTTTTTTGACGTACGAACAAAAATGGATACAAGGTAAAATGGTGAATAAGATAATCTAACAAATCGAAGGATAAAAGGAAATGTAAAGATAAGATAAATACGTTTAAAAAAATAGAATTAAAATAAAAAATATTGCAATTTGCAACAATAATCATGCATTTTAGATCATGTATATAGATATTTAACATTAAAAATTGTATATTATTGTTAAAGATGTAAAGGAAGCTAATTTATGATAATGCAAAAAAACTTTGTTTAAATACAAATCAAATAGTAAAATATTTTATAATTACACGTATAATTTTCATTCCTTTATTTACTATTGTTTGCTTTATAGCTTTAGATACTTACTATGCAATATTATTAACTTTTATTTATATACTTAATAGTATTGCATTGTAAAAAGACTTAATTAAAAGAAAAAATACTACTAGTTTAGATAAAGAATCAAATTATTTTTTTCAAAAAATTAAATTTAGATAAAAAAAAAAGATACTTCAAAATAGCTCATTTTATTTTAGTGCCAATAGGCATTATAGTTTTATTTATATCATTAAAATTTCATGAAGCAATTATTATAATCGGTATATTAGCACTAGATAGTTTACTTGCTTATATAGATTTAATCAGTCAAAAAACAAATTAAAAATTCTTAATATTTGTATTAATTTTATGGAGGGTAAATATGAAGCTTATTGTCGTAAATAAATGGACTTATTTATTTTTATTATTACCAGTTATTGGAATTATTAAATTGTTTTTGTATGATATTCAATTTTTAGATAATATATTAAATTTTGGATATCAATTGTTTATTAGTATTTTGATTGCGATTGTTGGAATTTACTTTTTTGTAAAATTTAATAGTCGTTCGCAATGGATGAATCCTGATCATCCGAAAGAATAATTACCTTGAGATAGTAATTATTGTTATTATAGGAACTGATAATGCAAGTTAATCATTTTCTTTATCATGCAAAAGTTATTGATATAAAAAATACCTTTAATAAAAAATCAGTAAATTTAGAATTTTGAGCCACAATATCCAATATTTGTGCTATTATATCATTGGTTATAAAAACCACCTTCTTTCTATCAATATCCTAAACAAATATAGAATAGAAGAAAAAAGAAATCGTCGACATTTATTTTAAAAGTCTTCGATTTCTTTTTTAGTTTATAAATGTCAAAATAAGAATGTATAATTTTATAAAAACAATAATAAATATTAAGTTATTCATCAGAAATAAACAAGGGATAACAATTATATTAGTTACGCATAATGAAGAAATAGCTAAAATAGTTGGAAATATTTATCAAATGAAAGATGGATATTTGCTTAAAGAATAAGTTTTTACTTATTGACAATCATTGTCAATAGGTGTATACTTAAATCATGAAAGGAAAGAGGACATATGGAATATCGTCAGACTAAGCAAAAACAAGCAATATATGATGTTATTCGGGGCAAAGATAAATATATGAGTGCCTATGATGTTTATGCTAAAGTTAAAGATGTTTATCCTAATATTGCTTTAAAAACGGTTTATCGTAATCTTAATTTGTTATGTGAGCAGAAATTGATTGCGAAGATTATCGATGAGGGACAAACGTATTTTGATGGTAATCCGGAACCTCATTATCATTTGCATTGTACTAAGTGTAATCGTTATTATGATGTTGATTTGCCATATAATCATGAACTTGATGAAATGGTTTCTAAAAGATATAATGCGAAAATTACTGGTCATCAATTGATATTTGAAGGTATATGTTCAAAATGTCTAGAAGGAGAATAAGATGGAATTAAAAGGATCAAAGACTGAAAAGAATTTACAAACTGCATTTGCTGGTGAGAGCCAAGCTAGAAATAAGTATACTTATTTTGCAATGAAAGCTCGTGAAGAAGGTATGGAGCATATTGCTAATATCTTTGAAGAAACAGCTCGTAATGAACAAGAACATGCATATTTGTGGTTTAAACATTTACATGATGGTGTTCCTTCAACTGCTGATTGCTTAAAGATGGCTGCTGAAGGTGAAAACTATGAATGGACTGATATGTATAAAAACTTTGCAGAAGTTGCTCGTGAAGAAGGCTTTACAAGAATTGCTGCACAAATGGATATGGTAGCTAAAATTGAAAAACAACATGAAGATCGTTATAATGCTTTATTAGCTAATGTTAATGATGGTAAAGTATTTGCTAAAGATGAAGAAGTTGTTTGGAAATGTGAAATTTGTGGATATACTATGATTGGAAAAAATGCTCCAGGAGCTTGTCCTTTATGTGGATATCCTAAATCATTCTTTGAAGTAGAAAAGAAAAATTATTAATAATAAAATTGTTATCAATGTTAATTGGAGGAGTTAACTTTGGTATAAAAAAATGGTGGATTTTTGGTCCACCATTTTTAGTTATCTCCACGATGATAACGTATTTTCATATGTTCAGAAGCATTTTTAAGAATTTTATCAAGTGCTTTATCAGATTCGGTTTTTACCATGTTGATTATTTTATTATTTGCTTCTTTTAAGATATTTATATCAGCACCATTTAAAATTTTTGCATCATATTCATATAAGAATTGTTGTGCTTGATTCATAACTGCATTGATATATCTTTCATCAAATAATAATGCATTACCCATATGAGCATCTGTTAAGGCAGCGATAATTCGACTATGCCAATACATATAATCAGTAGATACAATATCCGTTGTTCCGCTAATATATTTAGGAAATTCATCAACATTAGAATATACTGGGAAACAAGCGGTAAAACCACTACCACCCATGGATAGCCATTCTACACCTTGAATGGCATTAGGTAAGTATCCGCGAATTTGCATAATTCCACATACATCACTATTAGGAACCGCAATAGTACGATATTTGCCTTTATGGGTTGCATATTTATCATATGGATCATAAGGAGTTCCCTGGTAATAAGATCCTAGTAAGTAACGCACATCAGAAATAGTAATCTTTTTTTCTGGTACAAAAGACCAAGGAATATCATTGCTTTCAGGAGTGAAATCAGCATTTTCACCATCCCATTTATATTTTCGTGGTTGTAGATATCTACCCATAAACCAAGCACGAGGAGTGTTATAAATGTGGTCGGCATCAGAATTTGAACCAAATGCTAGACGGGGATTAAAATTGCTATCGGTATCTAGAGCTAAGTGATATTTAGCTACAAATTCTTTTAAGTCAGCTGAGCATAGATTTGCTTCTTGTTTACCGTAAGCGTCATTAAAATCAAAATTATCTAAACCAAATTGGTTTGGCATGATAACAACACGATCATCTGGTACTTTTTTAGCAATCCAATGATGACCACCAATTGTTTCCATCCACCAAATTTCATTTGCATCGGCAAATGCCATACCATTAGCTTCATAAGTTCCATATTTTTCTAATAAAGAAGCAGTGCGCAAAACACCTTCACGAGCTGAGTGAATATATGGAAGTACCAAGGTTACTAAATCTTCTTCGCCAATACCTCCAGGTATTTCTTTGCTATTGCGTCCTTTCTTGGCTTGATAGCACACATAAGGGTCTGCTCCAATAACTCGAGGATTGCTGGTAATTGTCTCGGTTGCGCTCATAGCTACATTGGCTTCATTAATTCCACAAGCTGGCCATACACCATTAGTTTGTGTTACATTTGGACAATCAGTATAACGTAAACTATTTTCTGGTAAGTCTACTTTTAAATGAGAAATAACCGTTTTATAGGTTGATGCTTTAGTCTTAGCAGGGTGAGATAAAATTCTTTTAGCTTCAAAACCACCATCATCATTACGAGCAATAATGGTTGAACCATCATGAGTAGCATTTTTACCAACTAAAATTGTTGTACAAGGCATAGTAATCTCCTTTCGTAATTTCTATTTATGATTATCATGTTAACACAGTTAATAGAAAAAATATATTAAAATTATATCTAAAAAAATGATTTTAGGAGTCTATTTTCGGCCGACTGGAGCTATTAACAAATCATTTTATATATGCTAATGATTGAGTATCAATATAAGTACTAACATTGATATAGTCTATATTTTATTAAGCTTAGCTAACTTGACAAAATATGGTAGAAACGAGGAAATATGACGAAAATTAAATTTAAAGAATTGTTATATGGTCCAAAGCAAATAAGCATGATGTTAATAATGGTAATGATTGTTGCATTTATTATGCAGATGATTAATATATTCCTTACCTTAGCATATCCTAGTTTAGGTTTATTAGATTACTATGTTTATAATACAACGGATTTAATAGTAGAAAATCTGATTTGTTGGATGTTGCCACTAGTTGTAGGTATAGGAGCTGGTGCTTGTTTCAATTATTATTATTCAATTAGGATTCCTTTGTTTTTAAGATACAATCAACAAAAATTTATAATGAATAGAGCAATTAAAACTTTTTTTGTAGGTTTTATGTGTGTTCTTGCATTTTATATTTTTTCTTTTATTTTTATGGCGATTACTATGTTAGTAATAGATCCTAATATTTATCTGGGTGTTGCGATAAATATCGATGCTACAGTTGTTGAACCTAGATATTATTTTAGTATTCCTTATTTATATTTATTATTTTATATTTTATGTGCGTCAGGTTTTGGTGGAGTTTATGCATTGTTATCATATGCTGCTTCGATAGTAATTCGTAATAAAATAATTGTAGCAATTATTCCTTTTGTATTTTTTGTTTTGATGTTGGTTATTACGGAAGCTATACCTTTTGGCTTATATTTTAGTCCAAATAATGCTGGAAATATTGAGCCTTCTAAACTGGGATTTGTATTTACAGTAATTTTTAAGTAGGAGGTATTGTATGTTAATTACAGGAATTTTAATTACAATAGTTGCAGTTTTTATGCTTTTAGTTCCTCAATTTTTTATGAGGCTTAAAAACCCTAGAATCCCAGATAAATTATTAAAGAATCCTAAAATGAAAAATGTTCTTAGAGTATGGGGTGGCATTTTTGTAATAGTTGGAATTTTATTAATTGTTTTCTCAATTATTTAATAATAAAATATAATATCTGATTAGAGGAGTTTAAGTGATGAAAATAATGACATTATGTGGGAGTTTAAAGTTTAAAAAAGAAATGATGGAGACAGCAGAAAAAATGGCTTTAAAAGGTAATTGTATTCTTACGCCAGTTTATCCTGTGTTAGAAAATTATGAAAGAACAGATGAGCAACTAAAAAAGTTAAAAGAAGAGCACTTTAAAAGAATAGAATTAGCTGATGCAATATTAGTAGTAAATGTAAATAATTATATTGGCGATAGTACAAATTTAGAAATAGAATATGCAAAGAAATTAGGTAAAGAAATCTTATATTATACAGATTTTAAAGAACAATAGTAGAAATACAAATTAGTATTTATTGCTTTTATTATTTTTTGCATTTTGGCTGTTGGAATAGGATTTTTCTTTAAAAGTCGATATAAAACATATGATGAAGAATATTTAAATAATAATTTAGCTACTGATGTTGCCTTAATTAATGCTATAGATGATTTTTATCAAAATAGTACAAATTATAATGCTGAATATATATTGGACAATGATGTATATAAAGTAACAATAATTGATAAAAAAATATATGGATCAACTGTAGTATCATCAGCTAGAATAAATCAAGTTTATGCTGGAGATAAAAAGGTTGATGATATTATTGAAATCAAAGAGAATGTTCGTTTGGATATGCAGGGTGAAACAGTTTTGAAATCTTGTGATTATCTTGATGCTGGATTTGTTGAAGATGATGATCGTATTGTAGTATTAAAGCCATCTGAATATGCATTAGATATGTATGATTTAGCTTATAAAGAGTTTTCTTATTTACGTTTAAGTGATGGATATGTAGATACTTATGTTGATATGTATCAAACAATTATGCCATATGATGAAAATGGAAATACTTATCTTTATTATATGAATCCGGATATAGATATTGCGCTTATTGAAGCTTTTTATGGTCAAAATACCATGGATAATCTTGCAGAAGAATTTAATAATGCTGGTAAAGCAATGTATGATAAATTGATTGAGTTATCAATGAATTAATAATAATCAAGCAAGTACAAAAATATATTTATTATGAGCCAATGATTAGCCTTCTTTGGTTGAATGTTATGATAAAATTATTTTAATAGCACGTTTTATCGCTAATATTTAGTCTTAAAAACGTGCTATTTATTAATTTGTTGAATTAAATATAACAGTAGAAATTTTAGCATTTATACTTTCAGCTATACCGCTTGATATTCTTTTTCCTTTATAGTAAGTGAAGGAATTAGCTATCTCTTTATCCCAATTTCCTAGTGCACTGACGATAAAAAGCATTTAACGTTACCGAAATTGGAAAAAAATCAAAATCGGTAACGTTAAACGGGTTATTTTGTTATTTTATATGTTATAATATTGCCAGAGGATATTAGCATGAAACTTTATATACGTGAAAATTATTTGAAAAGAATTCGTGGATTTTACGATACTACAGATTTGATAAAAGTTTTAACCGGAGTACGCCGTTGTGGTAAATCTTCATTGATGTTAACGATTGCAGATGAATTGCTTGCGAAGGGAGTTTCTGCTGAAAATATTATCTATCTTGATTTAGATAGAAGAGAATATAGAAAAGTTGTTGATGATGACCAACTTGAACAGTTAATTGAAGAAAAATCTAAAGGAATCAAAGGTATAAAATATTTATTTATTGATGAAGTACAAAATGTTAGAAATTTTGAATTGGTATTAAATGGATTTAGAATGGAAGATGAGTATTCAATTTTTATTACAGGATCAAATTCTTATTTGCTTAGTGGAGAATTATCTACTAAATTAACAGGGAGATATGTTGAATTTGAGATTTTTACTTTAAATTTTGAAGAATATCAAAATATGAAGAAATTCTTTGGAAAACCAATAAATACTAATCCTCTACAGGAGTTAAATTCTTTTATTTTGGAAGGTGGATTTCCTAGAGCTATACAGTTTGATAGTTTAGAAGATAAAAGAAGCTATACTTTAGGAGTTATAAAAGAAATCTTTGAAAAAGATATTAGAAGACGATTAAAGATAAGAGATAGAGATGCATTTGAAATAGTTAAAAATTTCGTTATTAATAATTATGGATCACTAATAAGTATTAATGGAATAGTAGATGGCTTAAAAAAACATGGAAACTCAATAAGTAAAGCTACAGTATCTAGATATATTCAAGCATTGATGGATGCAAAAATAATTTATGAATGTGAAAAATTTGATATGAAATCAAAGAAGATGATAAAGGGAGAAAAGAAATATTATTTATCAGATTTGAGTTTTTATTATGCATTAAACACAGACAATCAATTTAATTATGGACCAAGTTTAGAAAATATTGTTTATCTATATGCAAAGAGTCATAATTATTCCGTAAGTGTTGGAAGAATTGGTAAACTAGAATGTGATTTTATTTTAAGAGACTTAAAGTTGAACTACAGTTATGTCCAAGTGTCGTATACTATAGCTCTAAGTAAAGCTACAGAGGATAGAGAGTATATACCATTAGAGAAAATTAAAGACAACTATCCAAAATATGTTGTGACAACAGATTATATTTTGAAAAAGAGAAATGGAATTGAACATATCAACATAATTGAATTTATGAAAGAGAATAAATTATTTTGATATTTAACAAAAGCAACAGAATAATAATTAACGTTAAAAGTTACATTTTTTTCATACTAATCTCAATGTAAGTTAATAATTTCGCTTTAGAATTTTGCAAAATGTATTGACAGCGCTTTCAAGCTATGGTATTTTAATAGTGGATTTAGGGTTGTAACTTTAATTAGGCAAGGCCTAGACCATCTGTTTTTTTAGTGGATGGTTTGGCCTTTTTTATATGTTAGGAGGGGAATTATGGCTAACATAAGAGTAGTTAAAACTTTCAACAACAACGTTATGTTGGCTAAAACATCTAAACATGAAGAGATTATCTTAATTGGTAAGGGAATTGCTTATGGGTTGAAACCTAATGATATTGTAGATGAGACGAGGATTGAAAAAAGATTTAAGTTAGATTCTAAAGAAGCAGTAAATCATTATGTTGAATTGCTTAATAGTATTCCTGAATCACGTTTGGATCTTACTAAGAAGATTATTGAATATGCCGAAAAAGAATTGGGTGTTACTTTTCATGAATCGATTTTTATTGGTTTAGTTGATCATATTTCTTATGCAATTGATCGTTATAAAGAAGGACAACAAATGAGTAATGCGTTGTTATGGGAGATTCAACGATTTTATCAAAAGGAATATAAGGTTGCTAAAGGGGCATTAAAAATCATTGAAGAAGAGGAACATGTGATTTTAAATGATGATGAAGCTGGTTTTATTGCGATGCATTTTGTAAATGAACAGACTAGTGATAATAGTCAGGATGCGATAATGACGGCGAAGACTATCAATGATATTTTAACTATTGTTAGGATGCATTTTAAAATGGATCTAGATGAAAATAGTATGGCATATACACGTTTTATTACGCATATTCGTTATTTCTTGCATCGAACGCAAACGATTAGTAATGAAGATGATTTCTTGTTTAATCAGGTTAAAACCAAATATCCTGAAACTTATGAATGTGTAAAAAGAATAAGGGTTTATTTACTTGAGTCATTGGATATATCTTTGACCAATGAAGAAATGTTATATTTTATGTTACATGTACATCGATTAACGCAAAGAGAGAGATCTAAGTAGGGTTGTAACCATATGGGCAAGGCCGAAATTGATCATAAGCATATTTTTTGCTTATGGTCATTTCGGCTTTTTCTATATAAGCTTAAGGGAGGGATAAATTGATAGTTTATTCAATATTTTCATAATCATCATGAAGAAAAGGAGGAAAAGAAAATGCAATATTCAGCGATGATCAAAGAAATTATTAAAAATGTTGGAGGGGTAGACAATGTTGAATCAGTTACTCATTGTATTACTAGGCTTCGCTTTACTTTAAAGGATGATGGTAAAGCTAGCATTGATGGCTGCAAAGCAATTGAAGGAGTAGTTGGCTGTGTTAATAAGAATGGTCAATTCCAGGTTGTTATTGGTACTCATGTTGGAGATGTCTATGATGAATTAGTTAAGACATATCATGTTAGTGAAGATGGTCAAAGTACTAAAGCAAATAAGAACAAAGAAAAAATGAGCTTGTTTGGTAAATTGTGCGATACCATGAGTGGTTGTGTAATGCCTATTGTTGGGCCATTAGCTGCTTCAGGTATGATTAAGGCATTGTTGGTAATTTTGACTCAATTTAATATCATTACTACTGATACAACTACATATCAATTGTTATATATGGTAGCTGATGGTGTATTCTATTATTTACCAGTATTCTTAGCTTTCTCTTCTGCTCGTAAATTTGGGGCTAATCCATTCTTAGCACTTATTTATGGAGTTATGTTGGTAAATCCAACTTACATAGAATTACGTGCAGCAGGTAATCCAGTAACCTTATTTGGTTTACCAGTTACTATGGCTTCATATACTTCTTCGGTAATTCCTAATATTTTAATTGTTTATTTCCAAAGTAAGGTTGAAGGTATTGTTAAGAAATATATTCCTAAAGCAATTTCTATTTTTGCGGTACCATTAGTTGTTTCTTTAATTACTGTGCCTGTTGGTTTTGTAGTTCTAGGTCCTTTAGGTTCAATTATTGGTAATTATGTTGCACAAGTATTTACTTGGATGGAAGGTACTGTAGGATGGTTAGTTCCAGTATTAGTTGGTGGTTTATGTCCATTGCTTGTTATGACTGGTATGCATTATGCTTTAGGTGCTGCTCAATCTGTTCAACGTGCTTCTTTAGGTTATGCTACAATCATGGCTCCAGGCATGATTTGTTCAAATATGGCTCAAGCTGCTTCTAGTTTTGGTGTTGCTTTAAAAACTAAAAATGGAAATCTTAAATCATTGGCTTCTTCAGTTGGCGTTTCAGCATTATGTGGAATTACGGAACCTACTTTATATGGTGTTGGTATGGTATATAAAACACCTTTATATGCTGCTATGGCAGGTGGTGCTATCGGAGGTTTATGGGCAGGTATAACTGGAGTTAAACAATGGGCAAGTGGTACTAGTAATATCTTCTCTTTACCTATTTATATTGGACCAGATAATTCATTCATGAATGTTATTATTGCAGTAGTGATTGCGATGCTATCAGCATTTGTAATTAGCTTTATTATCTTTAAAGATCCAAAAGAAGAAGTAGAAGCAAAGGTTGAAACTAAAAATGAAGTATTAAATAAGAAAAGTATTGTTTATGCTCCAATTAATGGTAAAGTAATACCTTTAGAAGAAGTTAAAGATGAAGCATTTAATACAGGTTCATTGGGAAAAGGTGTTGGCATTGTTCCAAGTGATGGTAATGTTTATGCCCCAGTAGATGGTAAAGTATCAGTATTATTTAATACTTTACATGCCATTGGCTTAACTACTGATGATGGTATGGAAGTGCTTGTACATATCGGTTTAGATACAGTTAAATTAAATGGCAAATATTTTAATGCTCATATTAAGCAAGGTGATACTGTTAAAAAAGGAGATTTATTAGTTTCTTTTGATAAAGAAGCTTTAGAAAAAGAAGGATATGATATTACTACTCCTGTAATTATTACCAATAGTAATGATATGTTAGATGTTGTTGAAACAAATGAAACAGATATTCATGCCGGTGATACATTATTGACAGGTATCCGCTAATGAGTTTTCCTAATAAATTTTTATGGGGTGGCGCTTTAGCTGCTAATCAATGTGAAGGAGCATATAATCTTGATGGTAAGGGTTTAAGTATTCAAGATTTAATGCCTTATGGAGTTAGAAAAGGGCTAAGCGATGGACCAATTAAAGAAAATTTAAAGCTTATTGGTACAGATTATTATCATCGCTACAAAGAGGATATAGCTTTATTAGCTGGTATGGGATTTAAGGTTTATCGCTTTTCAATTGCTTGGAGTAGAATTTATCCTAATGGTGATGAAGATGTTCCAAATGAATTAGGTTTAAAATTTTATGATAACGTTATTAATGAATGTTTAAAATATAATATTCAACCTTTAATCACCTTATCACACTATGAGATGCCTTTAGGTATTTGTAAAAAATATGATGGATTTAGATCACGCAAGATGATTGAACTATTTTATAAATATGCAACTACGGTTGTTGATAGATATCATGATAGAGTAAAATATTGGTTAACATTTAATGAAATAAATATTACGTTGATATCACCATTAATGTCAGCTGGTGTAATTACTAACAAAAAAGAGTTAACTGCTAGTGAATTGTATCAAACAGCGCATCATCAATTAGTAGCTTCTGGTAAAATTACAAAGTATATTCATGAAAATTATCCTAATCTTAAAGTAGGTTGCATGGTGGCTTCTGCGCCAAGATATGCAATGACTTGTGATCCATTAGATATGCGTACTATGATGGAAAGTCAACATGAATTAGATTATTTTATTCATGTACATGTATATGGCAAATATCCTTATTATGCTTCAAAAATTTGGAAAGAAAAAAATGTCGAGCTTATTTGGGAAAAAGATGACGAAGAATATTTAAGTCATACTGTTGATTTTATTTCTTTTAGTTATTATAACTCGAAGGTAGTTGCGTTTGATGAAAGTAAATATACGATGAGTAATGGTAATTTGATGCGAGGATTAACTAATCCATATGTAAAGACTTCAGATTTTGGTTATCCTATTGATCCACAAGGATTACGCTTTTGTTTAAACTATTTATATGATCATTTCCATTTGCCACTATTTGTTGCGGAAAATGGTATTGGTAGTTATGATAAATTAGTTCAGAATAAAGATGGAAATTATACTGTTGATGATGATTATCGTATAGAATTTCATAGAGAACATATCAAAGCAATTTCTGAGGCAATTGATGATGGGGTAGATGTTTTTGGCTATACCACATGGGGACCTATCGATTGTGTATCTGCAGCTAGCGCCCAAATTGATAAACGTTATGGCTTTGTATATGTTGATCGTCAACCTGATGGTAGTGGTAGTTTAAATCGTTATAAGAAAAAGAGTTATGATTGGTATAAAAATGTTATCTTGAGTAATGGTGTGAATTTATAATAAAAAGAAAAATAAGATTAATTCTCTTTCCATTTTTGGGACTGCGATACTCAAGCTGAATTGAAAGCAGAAAATACTAATATAGATTATAATTGAAAATAATATTGTATAATTGAAAAATAATATTGAATTTAATTTTCCCTTCTTGTTAGAATGATGATAAGAAGGGAATTTTTATTTTATGAATATGGATAGTGGACAAAAATTAGCATTAGGTATATCTATTGGTTTAATGATTGGCGTTATTATGGATAATTTAGCTATTGGTATAGCTATAGGTATTTGTTTTGGGGCTATTTGGGGAGCTAAGAAATAAAAATTATCTTATATAAAATTATGGTATTAAATGCTATAATATATGCCGAGGCTAGAACATGGAACTAAAAGAATTACAGACGATTGCGAAAGAACATGGATTGGATATTACCGATAGGATGTTAGATCAATTTGATCAGTATGCTAAGCTATTGATCGAATGGAATGGAAAGATGAATCTTACAGCTATTTGTGAATATGATAAGATCATTGAGAAGCATTTTTATGATTCTATCATGTGTTTATTTCAAGAAGATATCCAAGGTAGTGTTTGTGATGTTGGTAGTGGGGCTGGGTTTCCTAGTTTGCCTATGAAAATTGTTCGTCCGGATTTACAAATTATCATCGTTGAGCCTTTGCAAAAGCGTTGTTTATTTTTAAATGCTGTGGTTGAAGCATTGAAATTAGATGGTGTTAAAATCATTAATGCTCGAGCTGAAGATTATGCCAAGATTGCTAGAGAAGCTTATGATGTAGTTTGTGCTAGGGCGGTTGCGAATATGTCTTTACTTAGTGAATTGTGCATACCATTAGTTAAAAAAGATGGCTTGTTTGTTGCGCTTAAGGGTAGTGATGGTTATAATGAGCTTGATAGGGCTGCTAATGCTTTGAGTAAACTTGGAGTTGAGCTTTTAAGTTCATATGAAGATAAATTGTTGGATGGTTCTATGCGTATTAATTTTTACTTTAAGAAAGTTAAGCATACACCTATGATGTATCCTAGGGCTTTTGCGAAAATTAAGAAGCAACCATTGTGAGGAATTGAAAATGAAAAATGCGACTTTAATAGCTATAGATAAAATAAAAGCTAATCGTTTTCAACCACGTATTCAATTTGATGAAAAAGCTTTAATTGAATTGTCGGAATCAATTAAAGAAAATGGTTTATTACAACCAATTGTAGTACGTAAAGATGAAGATGATTATGAAATAATAGCAGGGGAAAGAAGATTTAGAGCTTGTATTATGGCAGGTTTTAAAGAGGTTCCTTGTTTAATAATGGATCCTAGTGATTTACAAAGTGCACAAATGGCATTAGTGGAAAATATTCAAAGGGAGAATCTTACGGCTATTGAAGAAGCTAAGGCTTATGTTAAAATAATGTCTTTGGCTAATATTACTCAGGAAAATTTGGCTAAAAAGATTGGTAAGTCACAATCAACGATTGCCAATAAAATAAGATTATTAAATTTGCCAAAAGAAGTTCAATTAGCAATTAGTGAAAGAAGAATTAGTGAGCGTCATGCTAGGGCTTTGCTTGCTTTGGATGAAGATGAGCAAGTCAATATGATGCGTAAGATTATTGATAAAAATCTTAATGTTAGACAAACTGAAGAATATATAGCAGAATTAAAAAATAAAGAAAAGAAACCACGTAAAGTTATTACTAAGGGTTTTACGCGTAATATTCAAATTGGTATTAATTCTATTAATCAGTGTTTGGATATGATACGTAAGACAGGTATAGTAGTTACTAGTGAAATGGATGAAAATGATGAGGATGTAATCATTAAAGTTAAGTTTAAGAAGTAGGAGGAATCATGGCTAAAATTATTGCGATAGCTAACCAAAAAGGTGGCGTAGGTAAGACCACGACTAGCATTAATCTTGCAGCTGGGCTGGCCTATTGTAACAAGAGAATATTATTGGTAGACTTTGATCCTCAAGGTAATGCGACTCAAGGTATAGGGGCTAAAAAGTATGGCTTTACTAAGACAGTTAATGATGTATTGTTGGGAAAAGATAGAGTTGCAGATTGTGTAGTGAATTTGCCAATTTATGAACCTCGTTTAGATGTGCTTTGTGCAAATATTAATTTAGCTGGAGCGGATTTAGAGATGGCTAAATATCGTGAGGGTAGAGAAAAATTATTGAAAGTTAAATTGGATGAAGTTAGAGATGATTATGATTTTATTATCATTGATTGTCCTCCTTCATTAGGTTTATTAAATACTAATGCTTTGACGGCTGCAGATTCAGTAATTATTCCGGTACAAAGTGAATATTATGCTTTGGAAGGTTTGACTCAATTGTTGAGTACTATTCGTTTAGTACAGCGTTTATTTAATCCGCATTTAGCAATCGAAGGAGTATTGTTGACGATGTTTGATGCGCGTACTAATCTTAGTGTTGAAGTGCAGCAAGAAGTTCGTAAGTATTTTAAAGAGAAAGTTTATCGTAGTTATATACCACGTAATGTTAAATTGTCAGAAGCACCTAGTAGTGGACAGTCTATCTATACTTATGATATGGAATCTTCTGGGGCTAAGGCTTATATGTCTTTGGTTAAAGAGGTGCTTACTGCCAATAGCAAAGGGGTGAGATAATGAGTAAAAAAGCTAAACGTCCGGCTTTAGGTCAAGGCTTAGAGAATATTTTTGGGGATGGAATTGAAGATTTAATTTCGAATATTGAACAGAGTAGTTCTTTACAGTCTTCTACGCAAATTCCTCTTTCTAGTATTAGACCTAATCCTTATCAACCGCGTAAAGTTTTTGATGATAAGGCTTTACATGAATTAGCAGCTTCAATTGAAGAACATGGAATCTTTACGCCTTTATTACTTAGAGAAAGTGTACAAGGTTATGAAATAATCGCGGGTGAAAGACGTTTTAGAGCAGCTAAGATAGCTGGTTTAGATAGTGTTCCTGCCATCATTGTTAATTTTAATGATGAACAAATGATGGAAATAGCGATATTAGAAAATGTTCAACGTGAAGATTTAAATGCAATTGAAGAGGCTAATGCTTATAAGAATTTAATGGATCGTTTAGGTTATACCCAAGAAGTATTGGCTAAGCGTGTTGGTAAATCTCGTGAATATTGTGCTAATATTTTACGTTTATTGAAATTGCCTTTAGAAGTACAAAATATGGTTTCAAATGGTAAGCTTACTTTGGGTCATGTTCGTCCTTTAATTACTTTAGAAGATGAGGAAGAAATTATTGCGATTGCTTCAAAGATAGTTACAGATAAGATGAGTGTTAGAGAAGTTGAACGCTATGTTAAAGATCTTCATGCAAATAAACCGCCTAAGAAGGTTAAACATAAAGATCCTAATCTTATTAATGTTGAAAATATTATGGAGAGTAAATTGCAGACTAAGGTCGTAGTAGAAAATAAGAAAATTATTATTAAATATGAGGATACTAATGATCTTAATCGTATATTAGAATTATTAAATTGTATAGAAGAATAGGTGGTGCATGTCATCACCTAGTTTTGTTAGGAGGTGTATATAGTGTTTCAAGATACGATAGTGGCGATTGCGACATCTTTGCAAGAACAAGCTATTTCGATAATTCGTTTGAGTGGAGATAGGGCAATTGAAATTGTTTCTAAACTTTTTAGTAAAGATTTAAATAAAGTAAAGGCTAATACTATTAATTATGGCTTTATTCGTGATGGACAAGAAGATGTTGATGAAGTATTAGTTAGTGTTTTTAGGGCGCCTCATTCTTATACGATGGAAGATATTGTGGAAATTAATTGTCATGGTGGGGTATATGTTACTAAAAGGATATTATCACTTTGTATAGCTAATGGGGCTAGATTGGCTATGCCTGGAGAATTTACGCAAAGGGCTTTTTTGAATGGTAGAATTGATCTTAGTCAGGCAGAAGGAGTTAATGATTTGATTAATGCGAATTCTATGCAACAGGCTCATAGCGCTATTAATAGTTTAAAGGGTAGTGTTACTAGATTGATTGAACCTTTGTGTGATGATATTTTGGATATGATTGCCAATATTGAAGTTAATATTGATTATCCAGAATATGATGATGTTGAAGTTTTAACTAATGAAAAAATTCTTCCTAGAGCCAAGCATTTTTTAGGGCGTATTAATAAAATAATTGAAGAAGCACAAAATGCTAGTATCATAAAAAATGGTATTGATACGGTAATTTTAGGTAAGCCTAATGTAGGTAAGAGTTCTTTATTGAATGCATTATTACAAGAGGATAAGGCTATTGTTACGGATGTAGCTGGTACAACTAGAGACTTAGTTGAAGGATGTGTTAATTTAGGTCAGGTTACTTTAAATCTTATTGATACAGCAGGTATTCGTGATACTCAAGATGTTGTGGAAAAGATTGGTATAGAAAAAAGTAAAGAGGCTTTAAATAAGGCTAAGCTTGTTATTATGGTGATGGATGCTAGTAATATTAGTGAAGAAGATGAAATGTTATTGGAACTTTGTAAAGATAAGCCTTGTATTTTAGTTTATAACAAAGCTGATAAACAAAGAGTAAATGATGGCATTAATATTAGCGCTATTAATAATGATATTGATGAGCTTATAGTTAAAATCAATGAGATGTTTGAACAAGCTATTATTGATAATCGTAAAGATACATTAAATAATGAAAGGCAAATAGGACTTGCAATGCAAGCTAGAAGTCATATGGAAGATGTTTTAGTAGGTATTGAAAATAATGTTGAACTAGATTTAGTTAGTATAGATTTAAATTTAGCTTATGAAAGCTTAAAAGAAATCTTAGGTAAGGCTAATCGTGAAGATTTATTAGATGCATTATTTAGCAAGTTTTGTTTAGGTAAATAATATGAGTTGGATAGATAGTCATTCACATATATTAGATGAAGCTTTTAATGATTTAGATGAAGTCATTGAACGAATTAAAAAAGAAGATATTGTTCGTTGTATGATTGTATGTTGTTATAGCCATGAATATGATAGAGCGATAGCTTTGAGTAAAAAGGATAGTCGCTTTAAGGTGGCTGTGGGTATTCATCCTAGTGATGTTAAAAATTTAGATGATGATACTTGGAATAAATTTATTGAATATGCTAGTAAAGATGAAGTTTGTGCTATTGGGGAAATTGGTTTAGATTATTATTGGGATAAGGATAATAAGCTTGAACAACAAGATATTTTTATTAAACAGATTGAAATAGCGCAAAAATTAAATAAACCGATTATTGTACATTCGCGAGATGCCTTACAAGATACTTATGATATCTTGAAAAAACATAAGGTTGCAGGAGTAATGCATTGTTACAGTGGTAGCAAGGAAATGGCTTTGGAATTTATTAAATTGGGTTTTTATATTTCTCTTGGAGGTCCGGTTACTTTTAAGAATGCTAAGGAACCTAAAGAGGTGGCTAAGATTGTACCATTAGAGCGTTTATTGATTGAGACGGATTGTCCATATTTGACACCTGAACCTTTTAGGGGTAAAAGAAATGAACCTTATTATGTAATATATACAGGTAAAAAAATATGTGAACTTAGAGAAATTGATGAAGAGATTTTTCAAAAACAAATGGTAATTAATTTTGATGAATTATTTAAGGGGTAATAGATGCAAAACGATTTAGGGAAAGATAAGATTGAAAGGTTGGTATTTGCGATTGCTTTACCATGTATGATTGCACAATTTGTTAATGTCTTATATAGTGTAATTGATCGTATTTATATTGGACATATTGCTGAAGTTGGTAGTCTTGCTTTAGCAGGTATTGGGGTATGTGGTCCAGTAGTTACGATGATTGGGGCCTTTGCTTCGTTAATAGGAGTAGGGGGTGCACCTCTTTGTGCAATTGCTTTGGGTGAAAAAAATCATGATAAGGCAAAAGCTATCATGAGTAATTCATTCATCTTATTGACGATAGTTTCTATTTTGGTTGTATTAGTAATATATCCATTTCAAGAAGATATGCTTTATTTATTTGGGGCTACGGATGCAACAATTACCTATGCTAAAGCTTATTTTGGCATTTATTTATTAGGTACGCCATTTGCTTTATTGAGTGTGGGTATGAATAATTTTATTAATTGTCAAGGATATGCCAAAATAGGTATGTTATCAGTGGTAATTGGGGCTATTGGTAATATTATCTTGGATCCTATATTTATATTTGTTTTAAATATGGATGTTGCGGGGGCTGCTATTGCGACGGTTTTATCACAGCTTTTAAGTTGTATATTTGTTTTAACAATATTATTTAAAAAGAAGATGTCGGTAAATTTAAGTATTATGCCTTTAAATTTAGCAAATTGTTTACATATTGTTAAGATTGGTTTTACGCAATTTATAATAATTGCTTTTGATAATATTATGATTATTGCGATGAATATGACTTTAAAACATTATGGGGGTAGCCAAGCGGATCTTTTAATTATGGCTAATACGATTGCTCAATCCTTTATGTTATTAGTTACCATGCCTCTTGGTGGTATTAGTGGGGGTACCCAGGGTATTCTAAGTTTTAACTATGGGGCTTATAATGTAGATAGAGTTAAGGAAGCTTATAAGTTTATTTGTAAAGTTTGTGTAGGCTTTACTTCTATTATGTTTATCTTAGTTTGGGTAGCTGGTAAATATTTTGCTTATTTATTTACTAGTGATCCAATAGTAATTGAACAAAGTTTAACAGCTATAAAAATTATGACTTTGTTTATAATTCCTTTGGGCTTACAATATGAATTAGTAGATGGGCTTACAGCTTTAGGAGCTGTGCGTTTATCATTGCCATTATCTTTTTTTAGAAAAGGGATTTATTTTATAGCTTTAATAATATTGCCTATGTATTTTGGGGGTCAAAGTGCTTTTTTTGCAGAGAGTATTTCGGATATAATTGCCCCAATTGTTAGTTTGATAGTGGCTACTAGAAGTATTGATAATATCTTGCAATGGCGCTTGCAGATGAAGCCCATTGATTTTGAAAATGAATAGGTGATTTAAGTGATTAAAGAGATTATAGTTGTAGAAGGTAAAAATGATACTTTAAATTTAAAACGTTATTTTGATTGTGATACGATTGAAACGCATGGGACATGTTTAAGTGATTTTACTTTAAATATGATTGCGAAGGCTCAACAAAGAAGAGGAGTAATTATCTTTTGTGATCCTGATAGTCCAGGGGAAAAGATTCGCAATACCATCAATGAAAAAGTAAAGGGTTGTAAAAATGCTTTTTTACAGGCGGATGATTGTCGCTTTAAGCATAAAGTTGGGGTTGAACATGCTAGCTATGAAGTATTAAAAGAGGCCTTAGATAATCTTCTTACTTATGGGGAATATGTACCTACAGTCAATATGAATGACTTTTTGGAACTTGGTTTAAGTGGACAAAAAGATAGTGCTAAGCTTAGAAATTATGTTGGGGCTAAATTGCATATTGGTAAGTGTAATACAAAACAATTATTAAAGCGTTGTAATATGTTACAATTAGATAAAGAAGATATTAGAAAGGTTTTAGTTGATGAAAATAATAGCTAGTATTAGCCGTACTAATGAAATATTAGAAAAATTTAATTTAAGAGCTAAAAAGGGTTATGGTCAAAACTTTTTAACTGATCCACGTATTGTAGAAAATATTGCGGATAAGGCTGATTGTAATGATGCTTGTGTAATTGAAATTGGTCCAGGTATTGGGGCTTTGACTCAAATGTTAGCTCTTAGAGCTAAACATGTTTTAGCTTATGAAATTGATACTAAATTATTAGATGTATTGGCTTATAGTTTAGAAGGCTTAGATAATATAGAAATTATTAATGAAGATTTTTTGAATTGTGATTTAGCTAAAGTTGTAAAAGAATTAAAAGCTAAATATGGAAGAGTAGTTGTTTGTGCTAATTTGCCTTATTATATTACTACGCCTATCTTATTTAAATTGTTTGAGTCTGAACAACAAGTTGATAAAATTACGGTAATGATGCAAAAGGAAGTTGCTGATCGTTTTAGTGCTAAAGTTAATACTAAGGATTATAATGCTTTAAGCGTTATGAGTCAGTATTTGTATGATGTTAAGACGATTATTAAAGTTAGTCGTAATGTTTTTAATCCTAAGCCTAATGTTGATAGTGCGGTTGTTCAATTTTCTAATCATGATAAAATAGAAGTGAATGATCAAAATGCTTTTTTTGCTTTAATTAAAGCTTGTTTTAAACAAAGAAGAAAAACATTATATAATAATTTAAGAGAATATTTAAAAGATGGTATAGTAGCGGAAAATATCTTAAATAAGTGTGGTCTTACTAATAATACTAGGGCCCAAGAACTTACCCTTGAACAATTTATAAAATTATATGAGGTGTATGATTATGAGAGAAAGAGCTTATGCGAAGATTAATCTTAGTTTAGATGTTGTTGGTATTAGGGATGATGGTTATCATGAGTTGAAGATGATCATGGTGCCAGTTGATTTTTATGATACTTTGGATATGGAAATTGCAGAAGAAATGTCCATGGAACAAAATGCTAGCTATTTGCCAATGGATGAAAAAAATACGGTAATTAAAGCTATTAAAGTTGTTAGAGAAGCCTATGGTTTTAAAGAGAATTTTAGAATTAAATTAGTTAAACACATTCCTACACAAGCTGGTTTGGCTGGGGGTAGTAGTGATGGAGCTGCAGCTATTCGTTTAATGCGTAAATTATTAAAATTAGATATGCCTAATAGTAAGATGATTGAACTTGCTAGTAAGGTTGGTGCAGATGTAGCTTTTTGTTGTATGAATAGACCAGCTTTAGTTGGTGGCATTGGGGATATTATTGAACCTTTTAATCTTAATTGTCCTTTTGAAATATTATTAGTTAAACCTAGAAGAGGGGTTATGACTAAGAAAGCTTTTGAAATGGTAGATAAGCTGGATTGTATACATCCTGATGTATTAGGCTTAAAAAACGCTTTAGAAACTAATGATTATTCTAAAGTAATAGAATTATTAGGTAATAGTTTAGAAGCTCCTAGTTTTAAACTTAATGGAGATATTGCTAAGATAAAGAAAAAGATGTTAGAACTTGGATTAGATGCTAGTTTAATGACAGGTTCTGGCTCGTGTGTATTTGGTATTAGTCGTGATAAAGAAATAATCCATAAAGCTGAAAAATATTTTAAGAATAATGGATATTTTGTACGTGCTACCAATATATTAAATAATAGATATCGTTAAAAAATTCCCTATTTGGTAAATATCAAATAGGGAATGTTATAATTTGTTTTGAAAAAAGTGAACCACCCACACTTATAGAAGTGAAGGCTTCGTATAAGTTACAAAGTAACCTATTTTTAAGAAGTTTGGTTTT
>CALVCO010000009.1 GCA_944326095.1 uncultured Erysipelotrichaceae bacterium
CTGGATGTGTTTTTAGAACTGTTGGATAATATATCAGATGAAACCATAAAAAATTATTTATATGCAGTTGGACAATTTAAACTTCCCTCAAATATTGACACACCTAATACACAGATTATTTATTTTTATGGTGGAAAGATAAATGAATTTGTTTTTAGAAATGTAGCAAAATATATCAAGAAAAATTATAAAAATTCTACAACTATTTGTTTAAAAGGAAAGGGACATTGTGAGGACGCATTACTGCACTCAAATGAGTGGATTGAACGACTGGATAAATATATTATCTAGTACTACAAATCCTAATTTGGAAAGAGGTTAAGAAGATGGGATTATTTAAATAGGTTTGTATTTGTCGGTTATTCGTGCCAACACCAATGTTGTTAAATATTATAGATTTATATAGTTGAAATCGTATCAATCAAATCGATAATTCAAAATTAATGTGATACGATTTGACATAGTATGTGTGTAAATCAATACGATTGAAGCCACCATTATGCTTTTTCACGATAGTGAAACTGTCGAACTAAAAGAAATTATCGCTTTTGCTAACTGTAATGGAGGAAAATTATATATCGGTGTTAAAGATGATGGAACAATAGTAGGTATAGATGAACCAGACAGCATTTCTTTACAGATAAGTAATATGGTCCGGGATTCTATCAAACAAAATGTAACAATGTTTGTTCATAACGAAACTATCGAAGAAGATGAAAAAAAATTTTAGCCATAAATATTCAACGAGGAACTAATCGTCTTTATTATCTTGCAAAAAAGGGAATGCGCTAGGAGGGTGTGTTTGACAGACAAGGTTCCTCTTCAGTACCTGCTAGTGATGCTGCAATCCGAGGCATGATCAAAGAAACAGATAAAGATTGCTTTGAAACTAATTAATCAAGACGGTTTTTATAGTAACTTAGGTTTAAATTTTGTCTGATAATGTGTTCATACAATTAAAGTTGCTATTTTTCAAGGAACAGATTAAATTGTATTTAAAGATTGTCGGGAGTTTAGTGGCTTACTTCTTTGCCAAATGAACGAAGTTTATGACTATATAGATTTTCATAATCAGACTCGCGCAACAATAGATAAACTATTGAGAATCGATATTCGCGATTATCCTGAAGTTGCTTTGAGAGAAGCGCTATTAAATATGTTGGTCCATCGTGATTATTCCTTCAGTTCAAGTGCTTTAATCAGCCTTTATGCAGATCGGATTGAATTTGTATCTCTTGGGGAATTAATGCCGGGAATTGAAACAACAAAAAATGCCTTTAAGATCATTCTACCTAATATAAGCACAAAATATGAAACGGGAAATAATAATGAACAAGTCACAGGTTTAGCTAAAAGCAACCAAAATATTACAGATGATGAAGCATTGATTATAGGATATGCAAAGTCTTATAATTTCATAACAAGAAATGATGTAATTGAATTACTTGACGTAAGTATATCGACAGCATCGCGAATTCTTCAAAGAATGGTAAAAATTGGCGTATTGAAACAATATGGTAATGCAATAGGTACTCGTTACACTGCAAAAAAAAGTAGAAATCATTTACGGATAATTTTTTTGAGCATGCTAAAAGTAAAGTATATATTATTTCCAATTTAGGTTAAATCAAGTAAGAAATATTCAATTTCTTTACTTAAACTTAAAATAAAGTATAAAAATCTAATTTGAGAATGCAATGTCATAAAAACAATAAAAAGGGGAATAACTATGGAAAATGAAAAAGTATTTAATATGAAATTTGCTAAAATATATCCTTTATTAGTTAATAAAGCTATTAGAAAAGGTAGAAATGAAGATGAAGTATTAGAAGTAATAAATTGGCTTACAGGTTATACTAAAGCTGATATTGATAAAATGATAAAAGATGATATAACTTATAAAAGTTTTTTTGAAAATGCACCTATGTTAAATCCTAATCGTAAATTAATTAAAGGAGTAATTTGTGGGGTTAGAGTTGAAGATATTGAGGATCCTTTGATGCAAGAAATAAGATATCTTGATAAACTTATTGATGAACTCGCTAAAGGTAAGTCTATGGATAAAATTCTAAGAAAATAAGCTATTAATGTTAAATCTTTGTGTGAAATAGATTATTTTAATTGTATTTTAAATTATATATAAGTATAATTAATCGGTATTTTGATATAATACAAAATATATTGAATAGTCGTACCAATATATTAAAGATCAATCGACTTAGAAAGAATATTATTTTTAAATAATAAAGGGGAATTTATGAAATCAATAATGAAAACTTCAGGAATCTTAATGATTCTATTTGGTATCGTTTATGCAATCGTGGCTATTTTAGCTTATACTGGAACTATTACAGGAATTTTACCAGGACATGAAAGCCAAGAAATCTTAATCGTTATCTTATCTGCTGCTGTAGCAATCTTTGCTTTAGTTGGTGGCATTTTAGCTTTAGCTGGTAACAAGGGTGCTGCTCGCATCGTTGGTATCATCTTTGCAGTTGTTGGTTTAGTATCATTAATTTACTTACAATTTACTGCAAGTACCTTTAACATTGCTGATTGTATTGCAATGGTACTTGGAATAATGTTATTTGTTTCAGCAAAATAAACATTTAGACAGATCGTTATTTATGATCTGTTTTTTATTGTATAATATAGGCATATAAGGAAGGATAAATAATATGAAATTTAGTACAGTTAAAGAATTTCCATTTTCTATGGAAACAGCGTGGAATGCTTTACAAGATCCCGCAAAATTAGATTTAGAACCAGGAACAGAATTAAATATTATCTCATCTACTAAATGGGAAGCAATTAATGATGAGGCTAAATCAGTATCTACTTATGAGGCAACTTTTGATGAAGAAAATAAAATTGTTAAAGTAGAAAGTAGCAGCAATAAAAAACATGATCATGATTTCATGTATTTTAAATTAAAAGAAATTGCTGAAGATAAAGTTAGTTTAGAAATTGATGTAGAAATTAATACTGGAGTTCATTTGGTAGCTAAAGCTTTGGCCAAGTTAATTGAAATTCCAACTAAAAATATTATGTCAAAGCATTTTTATCAAAATTTTGAAGCTATGTGTTTAGGTAAAGAAACTAAACATTTGTCTCAAGATGAATTAAAAGAACTTGCTAAACAAGAATATGAAAAACACGAAAATAAGTAATTATTTTTATTAAGTATTAAGAAAAACCATAAGTTTCAAACTTGTGGATTTTTTCTTTAATATTAGAAGGGGATAGAGGATGATTGAACGAAAAAAAATCAAAAAGGCAGCAAAGAAAATATTAAAAGCGCATTATAGTTTTTTAGTTATTGCTTGTATGATATCAGGATTTATTGCTACTGAGTTTTCAAGCTCATTTGATCAATTAAGTGTTCGTAATGATACTAGTGTTGAAGTACAAGGATCTTTACCATCACAAATTAGTACTAGTCAAGTATTGGAAGATGTTTTACAAGATAATATTGAAAAAGGTAAGGAAGATGCTAATATCATTTTAAATGAGGAAATTAGCGAAAATGATAGTCAAATATTAGGTAGAACTAGGGGAGTATTTGCGACAGTTATTAATTCATTGACTTCGGGATCAATATTTGTTTCAATCGTTGCCGCTATTAATTCCATGGTTGGTTCAGAAAATTTAGCTATTTTGATTATGATTGGCTTAGGATTATTGTTATTTTTCCTAGTGTGGTTTTATATTCAAAATACATTTGCGGTTATATTACGAAGAATATTCTTAGAATCTAGAATATATGAAAAAGTTTCTTTTGAACGCTTTATGTTTTTAAGTAGAGTAAAGCGTTGGAATAGAGCTAGTTTTACTATGTTTGTTTGTTATATTTATCAAACATTATGGTCTTTAACAATAGTAGGTGGCTTTATTAAACATTATGCTTATTTTTTAGTTCCATATATAATTGCTGAAAATCCAGATATTAAAGCTAATCAAGCAATAAGCCTTTCTCGTAAGATGATGAAGGGTCATAAATGGGAATGCTTTAAGATAGATATTACTTTTATTGGCTGGACAATCCTTTCATCATTTACATTTGGATTATCTGCTATCTTCTTTAGTAATCCATATAAAATGGCTACTTTTAGTGAATATTATGTTGGGTTAAGACAAGAAGCTAAAAATAAGAATATTGAAAATATTAACTTATTAAATGATACTTATTTATTTGAAATTGCTAGTGAGCAAACTTTAAAACTTGCTTATCCAGAAACTAGTAATGCTAATATTGAAGAACCTAGTTTACCAGGAGTTAGAGGATTTTTTGCTAAGTGGTTTGGTATTCTATTTAAAAAAGAAAAAGATTATGAAGAAAAGATGCATCAGGTTCAATTATATGAAGCAATTGAAGATGTTGTACAAGGCAGACAATATCCTCGTCGTTTATTTCCAATTAAGGAAGAAAATAGAAGTGCATTGTTATCTAGTTTAAATCCATTAAGAGATTATACGATATGGTCTTTAATCCTTATGTTCTTTATTTTTTCAGGTATTGGTTGGATTTGGGAAGTTAGTCTTCATTTAATTACTGATGGTGTATTTGTTAATAGAGGAGCATTACATGGACCATGGCTACCAATTTATGGTTCTGGTGGTATTTTAATCTTGGTATTATTAAAACGTTTCCGTAATAAACCAATGCTTAATTTCTTTTTGATTTTATTAGTTTGTGGTATTTTAGAATATACTACATCTTATGTTATGGAAATGAATACTGGTCTTAAATGGTGGGATTATAGTGGCTATTTCTTGAATTTGAATGGAAGAATATGTGCAGAAGGTTTATCGGTATTTGGTATAGGCGGTATGGCTTTTGTTTATATATTGGCTCCAGTTTTTGATAATTTAATAGAAAAAATTAAACCAATAATTGCTAAGATATTATGTATTGTATTACTTATTGTCTTTAGTTTTGATGCCGTTTATTCACATTTTTATCCAAATACTGGTGAAGGTATTACTGACTATCAATAAAAAAGGTCGCTTTATAGCGATCTTTTCTATTGATAAATAACCATCATAATTAATATTAATATACAGATAATTGCTGAAAATATGCATAGTCCTATACCAAATGTACTTAGTCGTATCTTTCTTATTACCCCTTCAGGATTATTATCATAGTGGTCTATGTAGAATTGTAGATTAGAAGTAAATAATTTATAGTAGGAATAACCACCTATTATGATGATTAAGTTAAAAAATGATACAGTATTCAAATATGTATTAATGGTTGTGCGATTTAAGTTTAAAAGAATAATGCTTAATATGAATGTTGTTATAGAAACAATAGTACATATTTGGACTACTTTTTTGGCTTTAATTATTTTTGGTGCCCTTGCTAAGTATTTTTCGATATTATTCATAAGTTTTTCCTCTATATATATTATAAAGAAAAAAAGCTATAACGGCTAGTGTTATAGCTTAATTTTATTATTCTTGTTCTAATGCTAAGGTCTTAGTTGTGATATCACATACTTCAGCTGGTCCATAGTATTGGATAGCACCTGGATATACATAGCATGTTTCTTGAGCCCATTCATCACGGTGAGCTTCAAAATATTTAAATGGTTTGCCATCTAATTCAACAAGAGCTTTTTTAATAACTGGTTTATCTTCACCATGTCTTCTTTCGATATTCATCATCTTAGTGATTGGCATACCACCAGCTACCCATTCATTTGCAGGTTTAGATAGATTAGAAATCTTTGATAAATAACCATTATAACCATATTGAATTAACATGAAGGCATTATATCCTAATGAATAACAATAATCAGAATCGAAGTTTGAAGGGAATGCACATCTTCCTTCATAACCTAAGAAATGGTGTAAGGCATTGAATTTACCATTATATGTACCATTTTTCTTTCTTTCATCCAAATTAGCTTTTACTAAAGCTGAGAATAATTTTTCAGATTCGATCAATGATACTTGAACATTACCATGAGGATCTCTTTCTAAGAATAATTGTTGTTGGATAGTTTCAGGAAGAATAGCGAATACTGCCATTGATTCTTTAGTTAAACCATTTTCGATAAATGCATATTTATCTTTCCAAGTAGGTAGAGCATTGAAAGCATCTGCTTTGCTTCCTGCTAATAATTCATTGATTTCTTGAATTAATACAGAGAATTCTGGAACGAATTCAACTACACCTTCTGGAATGATTGCTACACCAAAGTTCATTCCTTTAGCAGCACGATTAGCTACTGAATCAGCAATATAATCAGCGATTTGTGCTAAAGACATTTTCTTAGCTGATACTTCTTCAGAAATTAAGCAAATATTTGGTTGAGTTTCTAGAGCACATTCTAAAGCAACATGTGATGCTGAACGTCCCATAACTTTAATGAAGTGCCAATATTTTTTAGCTGAATTAGCATCTCTTTCAATATTTCCAATAATTTCACTATAAGTTTTAGTTGCAGTATCGAAACCAAATGAACATTCGATATCTTCATTCTTTAAGTCGCCATCGATAGTTTTTGGACAACCGATAACTTGTACGCCAGTATTATGAGCAGCAAAATATTCAGCTAATACAGCAGCATTAGTATTTGAATCATCACCACCAATAATAACAATAGCAGTAATACCATGTTTTTTACAAACTTCTGCAACAATAGCGAATTGTTCTTGAGTTTCTAATTTAGTACGTCCAGAACCGATGATATCGAAACCACCAGTATTACGATATTCATTGATATATTCATCATCAAAGATTAAATAATCATCGTTAATTAAACCAATTGGTCCATTTTTAAAGCCATATAAAACATTTTCAGGATTAGTAGCTTTTAATGCATCATATAGACCACAAATAACATTGTGACCACCTGGAGCTTGTCCACCAGATAGGATAACACCTACTACTTGTTTTTTTGCTACAGAAGTATTTTGTCCTTTAGCAAATGTAATTTCTTTTTTTCCATAAGTATTTGGGAATAAAGCTTTGATCTTTTCTTGATCAGCTACACTTTGAGTTTCTTCACCTTCGTTGACACAAATTTCGGCAATACCATTTCTTAACATGCCAGGAAGTTTTGGAGAATACTCATATCTTGCTTTTTGCAATGATGAAATTTTCATATCTAGTCTCCTTTACATACGTTTAAATTTTAAAATATTTCCCATAAAAAGTAAATATTTATTAATTAAGCTAATAAAAGTATTTTGCCCTTTTTTATGATAAATAGCGTATAATTAAGCAAGAAATATCTAGGAGGATTTTAGCATGTTAGATTACCGTTATGATACCCAATTATTAATTGAAGGAAAAAATTTAAATGAGGATACAATTCATGATTATATTATGGAACATTTTGAAGGAGATTGTTTATTAGCTGTTGGTGATGATGAAATAATAAAAATCCATTTTCATACTAATAAACCATGGAAAGTATTAGAATATTGTGCTTCATTAGGTGAAATCTATGATATCGTAGTCGAAGATATGGATCGTCAAGCTAGAGGGTTGAAGGGTTAAAATTTGTTTAAAGATTTTTTTAAAGATAAAAAATATTTATTTTTATTTTTAATAATTTTTGGTTTAATTATTGGAACTTTCTTTGATTTTAAAGTATCTTCAATTTTATATCATAAAAATAATATATTTGGTTTATTTTTTGCAGCTTATGGACAGCTGCCTTTTAATCTTGGATTTGCAATAAGTGGAACATTGATGTTTTTAATTAGTTTAAAAACAAATAAGCAATCTTGGATAGTTTATGGCATATTACTTAATTTATTAAGCTTAATATTGTGTACTATTTCCCCTTTACTTTATTTAAAGAATTTATCTTGGATTTTAGCTTTAATTATTAGTTTAATTTTAATAATAATTTCTAATTATTTAATTTATAGATATTTAAAAGATGTTGAAGTTGATAAATTAATTAAATATCTTAAATTCTTATTATTAGTATTAGTATTGCAGATGATCGCCATAAATATAATTAAATTATGGTGGGGTAGACCAAGAATGCGCATGATTGTGGCAACAGAGAATGCTTATTTTGTTCCTTGGTATATATTAGATAATGGTCTTAAGGATAGTTTATTACAACAAGGTATAGCTTTAGAAGAATTGAAATCCTTTCCTAGTGGACATACAGCGGCAGCTACATGTATATTGGTATATACTATATTACCATTAATAAAAAATAGCCAAAATAAAAAAACAGCTAATATATGTTTAGCTGCTAGTTTATGCTATATTTTGATTGTAGCTATATCTAGGATTGTTGCAGGAGCTCATTTTGTTAGTGATGTAACTGTTGGCTTTGCAACATGTTTAATCATTATATTACTTGTTTATCATTACTTATATGAAAAAATATAATTATTTAATAAAATATTTTGATAAACGATTATCTACTTCATTATGATATTTTCTAGATATTGGGACAAATTTTTGATTATGCATCATAACATAATTTTTATGAATTTCTTTTATATGATCTATATTTACGATAAATGCGCGATGAGTTTGAATAAAATTATCGGGCAATAATGGTAAATAATAATCAAAAGATGCATAGGTATCTAAAGAATAATCTTTGATATTTTTTATATTTTTAATATCTGTAGGTGATAAATATTTAGTTACATCTTTGAAAAAGAATTTGATTTTACGTAAATCTTTTTCCATAAATACAATATCATTAATATTAACAATAGTATGTTTACGATTAAAAGAAATTGATAATAGATATGGATTAGTATTGTCTATATCTTTTAAAGCAATGTCTAAGGCATTTTTTAGATGAAAGGCCATATCTTCTTTTAATACATAATAAATATGGTTATATAAATATGCTTCTTGAAAATATTGAGTATATGAAGTTAAAAAAATAATCTTAATACCTGGTGTATCAGATGCGTATTGTCTAGTAAATGCTAAACCTGTTCTAGAATCATTATTGTATCTAATTTCAAGAATTAAAATATTAAAGTTGGTTTTTGCTAGATGCTTTTCGAGACTAGTTAATTTATCAAAAATATATATCTTGTAATCTATTTTTTTGGAGGATAAATGAGAGTTTACAAATTCTTGAGTAGTATGTAATTGATAAATGTTGTCATCGCATATTGCAATATTAATCATATGAGCTTACCCCCTGAAGCCTGTGCAATCATATTCTAATATAATTTTTGTATAGTTTGGCTAGATGTGTAATAACTGTATTGATATTTGTAACTAAAAACTTGTGTGTACGTTATAGATAAACAACTATATCAAAATATCCTTTAGAATTTTTTTGGTTTTCATTTTATAATTATCTAGAAGGAAGATGAATAATATGACAAATGATAAAACCTATAAAATGATTAATGAACCGGTAGAAAAATTAATTAATCATTTAGCTATACCTACTATTATGAGTATGCTTATTACTTCTATTTATAATATGGCTGATACTTTCTTTGTGGCGAAGATTAATACTTCTGCTACGGCAGCTGTTGGGGTAGTTTTTGCGATAATGGCCCTTATTCAAGCTATTGGCTTTTTTTGTGGACATGGTTCAGGTAATTTTATTTCTCGAATGTTAGGGGCTAATAAACATGAAGAAGCTAAAAAAATGGCAGTTACAGGTTTTATATTAGCTTTTTGCTTTGGTAGTATCTTGATGTTAATAGGGCTTATATTTTTAAAGCCTCTAGCAATCATTTTGGGCAGTACTTCTACAATGTTACCTTATAGTATGGATTATTTAAAATGGATATTAATTGGTGCACCATTTATGTGTGCTTCTTTGGTTATGAATAATCAGTTACGCTTTCAAGGTAATGCCTTTTTTGCGATGATAGGAATTACTACTGGGGGTATTTTAAATATTATATTGGATCCTATTTTTATCTTTGTTTTTGAACTTGGTATTGCTGGAGCAGCAATAGCTACTATTATTTCTCAAGGTATTTCCTTTATTATTTTATTAATAGGTATATTCAAGAGCGATTCTTTAAATTATCAATTATCAGCTATTTCGATAAATAAATATTATTTATCGCAAATGGTAAGAGGAGGATTTCCTAGCTTGTGTCGCCAAGGAATCAGTGGTATTTCTACTGCTATATTGAATATTTGTGCGGGACCATTTGGCGATAGTGCAATTGCTGGTGTTTCTATTGTTACAAGATTGATGCAATTTTTCTATTCGGTAGTAATTGGTTTTGGTCAAGGATTTCAACCGGTATGTGGTTTTAATTATGGAGCTAAAAAATATAAGCGTGTTAAAGATGGTTTTGTTTATGCAATAAAGGTAGGAACAATATTTTGTATCTTTGTTGCGCTTATTGCCTTGATATTTGCGCCACAAATTATTAGCTTTGTTCAAGGGAATGAACCTGAAGTTATTAAAGTAGGTACTGCAACTCTTCGCTTTCAAGCTTTAGTCTTCCCTTTAATGGCTTTTGTAACTATGACTAATATGATGTTACAAGTAGCAGGTAAGGCATTACAAGCTTCGATATTAGCTTCATCACGTCAAGGATTATTCTTGATACCATCGGTAGTTATCTTACCATTATTATTAGGAATAGTAGGCATTGAAATGGCCCAGATGGTAGCGGATATAATATCTTTTGCGATTGCGATACCATTTGCGAAAAGCTTTCTAAAGGAAATTGCAGTTGATTAATTTTTGATATAATATTAGAAATAGGTGGTGATTTATTATGCATTATGATTTTACATCTATTATCGATAGAGCTAATATGGATGCCTTAGCTATCGATAGGCCCTTAAATGAAGGATATCTAGGCACTAAAATAAAAGAAGGTTTTAGTATTATTCCTATGTGGGTTGCGGATATGAATTTTGCAACCTTACCTGATATTTGCGAAGCTATAGTTAAAAGAGCTAAGCATCCGACTTTTGGCTATTTTGAATATCGTCAAGCTTATTATGATGCGATTATTAATTGGCATAAATCTCGTTTTAATGTTAATGATTTAAAGAAAGAATATATTGGTTATGAAAATGGGGTATTAGGGGGAGTAATTAGTGCCCTAAGAGTTCTATGCTCACCAGGTGATAATATTTTGGTGCAATCTCCTACTTATATTGGTTTTTCTAAATCATGTAGGGATAATGGCTATAATTTAATTGAAAATCCATTGATTAAAGATGATGGTGGTATCTGGCGTCTTGATTATCAAGATATTGAAGAAAAACTAGTAAAATATAATATTCATACCGCCATTTTATGTTCTCCTCACAATCCTTGTGGAAGAGTATGGGAAAAACAAGAATTGGAACATTTGATGGATATTTATAAGAAATATAATGTATATGTTATATCTGATGAAATATGGGCAGATTTAACTATGCCAGGCAAGGTGCATATTCCTACGCATACGATTAGTGAAGATGCTAAAATGCGTACTATTTCTTTATATGCGCCAAGTAAGACTTTTAATTTAGCTGGTTTAATTGGTTCATATCATATTATTTATAATGATTATTTGCACACAAGAATCTTAAAGGAAAGCCAAAGAACGCATTATAATTCCATGAATGTATTAAGTATGCATGCTTTAATTGCAGCATATTCTAAAAATGGAGAAATATGGGTAGATGAATTAAAAGAAGTGCTTAAAGCTAATATTGATTATGCATGTAAATTCATCAATGATAATTTTGAAGGGGTAACTGTTAGTAAACCAGAAGGTACTTATATGTTATTTATTGATTGTACTAAATATTGTCAAGATCATCATATTTCTATTGATGAATTGCAAAAATTAGGCGTTGAATATGGAGTTATATGGCAAGATGGTAGACCATTCCATGGTCCTTGTCATATCCGTATGAATCTTGCTTTGCCTCATGCTTTGGTGATCGAAGCTTTTGATAGGCTAAATAGATATGTCTTTAAATGATTTCTTCAATAAATATGGAAAATATATAGTTGGAATAATAATTATGATGATGTTATCTTGATACCAGAAATGAAGGGAGCAAGAAATGAAAGAATTTCCTAAAAATTTTTTATGGGGCGGAGCTACAGCAGCCAATCAGTTTGAAGGCGGTTGGAAAGAAGGCGGAAAAGGTATTTCTGTTTCTGATGTAGCAATGTTCAAAGAACTTAAAACTGAAAAAGATCTTAATGATGTTCATGCTAATTGTGATATCACCGATGAGATGATCGATGCCGCATTGCAAAGCGATGATGAGACCATCTATCCTAAAAGACATGGTATAGATTTTTATCATCACTATAAAGAAGATATCGCTTTGCTTGCAGGTATGGGATTCAAGGTTTATAGGATGTCGATCGCATGGAGCAGGATCTTTCCACGTGGAGATGAAAATGAACCTAATGAAGCTGGTCTGCAATTTTATGATAATGTATTTGATGAATGCTTAAAATATGGCATGCAACCGTTGGTCACGATGTCGCACTACGAACCGCCTTTAGCTTTTGCTAGAGAGTATAATGGTTGGTATGATCGTCGTTCCATTGATTTTTTCTGTAATTATGTGGATGTAATTACCAAAAGATATAAAGAAAAAGTGAAATTATGGCTGACATTTAATGAAATTGATTCGATCATTCGTCATCCGTTTATGACCGGTGGTTTGATCGAATCACGGTTTTCACCTGATAAATTTGAAGAGGTTTGTTTTCAAGCCATGCATCATCAATTTGTTGCTAGTGCATTAGCGGTGAAGATCACGCATGAAAATATTCCTGATGCTAAAGTTGGCTGTATGTTGACCAAATTGACATATTATCCTTATACCTGCAAACCAGAGGATATCTTGGAAGCTCAACAAAAGATGCGTTCAATATATTGTTACAGCGATACGCAGGTGCATGGTGAGTATCCGGCATATTTGCTAGCAATGTATAAAAATAAAGGCTTTGATATCAAGATGACCAAGGAAGATCTAGAAATCATGAAAGCATATCCGGTAGATTTCATCTCCTTTAGTTATTATTCGTCAAGCTGTGTTGCTAAGCAGGCAGATGGATTAGAGGTGACTGCAGGAAACACGATCACAGCGATCAAAAAGCCATATCTTCCTAGTTCACAATGGGGCTGGCAGATCGATCCAATTGGCTTGCGCGTTTCATTGGTTGATCTATATGATCGTTATCGTAAACCACTGTTTGTCGTCGAAAATGGTTTAGGAGCGAGAGATACGATTGAAGAAGATGGTACGATCAATGATGATTATCGTATCGATTATTTACAAAAACATATCATCGAAATGTATAAGGCCATTGAAGAAGATGGTGTTGAAATGATGGGATATACGACATGGGCGCCAATAGATCTTATCAGCAATTCAACAAATCAAATGTCGAAACGCTATGGTTTCATCTACGTAGATGTTGATGATCACGGACAGGGAACTTATAAAAGATCTAAGAAAAAGTCTTATGATTGGTACAAGCAAGTCATCGCAACTAATGGCGCTTCAATTTTAAACGCAAAACAAGGGTAAAACCTTGTTTTTAAATTTTCCAAAATTATTATGGAAAATATTCATGTGGATTTTTATGTGAGCAGATGATACATTTTATAAGGGAAAGTGTATATATGAAAGAAGATAGAATAATAAAGATCATATCAAATTTAAATGATAAAGAATTTGTTACATCTGAAGAATTAGCTGCTGAATTAAATGTTTCAAGCAAAACGATCAGAAATGAAATTAAAAACATCAATAGCGACTTGGAGCTTTATGGAGCTCATATCGAGATAAAGCCAAAGCATGGATGTCGCTTGATCATTGAAGATGCTGAAGCGTTTGCTGATTATTGGCATGAACTGACAAATAATGAAGATAATAACATACCTAGCAACGCTAAAGAGCGAGTAGAGTATTTAGTAGAACACTTGTTAACGACAAATGAATGGACAAAAGTGGAAGAATTGTGCGAGACATTATATATATCACAATCTAGTCTTTCATTGAATCTAAAAGAAGTTAGAAAATACCTTGATGAATATAATATTACATTATTATCAAGACCAGGGTATGGCCTAAAAGTTCAAGGAAGCGAATTTGATATTCGTTTGTGCTTGGCTAATTTAAATTTTGAAAATCGTGAAGAAATGCCAAGTGCATTTTTAGCAGACAAACAGCAGGTATTATACAATATACGCAGCATCCTATATCGGATATTGCAAAAATATAATTATCATATGGCTGATTTTTCTTTTGAAAATTTGGTAATTCATATTTTTATAGCGTTATATCGTGCAAAAGAAGGGCGAGAAGCGCAGCTATCAGATAAACAGATGCAATATCTAAAAAAACAAGAAGAATATGAAATTGCTTGTGAGATAATCAAAGAATTACAAGATACCTTTCATTTGGGGCTAGCTGAAGATGAAACGGGATATATTGCGATCCATTTGGCAGCAAAAAAAATCCTGTCATATCAAGAAACTGCAAGTAATGTCGTTATTTCTGATGAAATTAGTGAAATTGTTACACACATGCTAAATACAGTATATGAAGCATATCAGATAGATTTTTCTGATGATCTTGAATTAAGGATGATGTTAGCGTTGCATCTGGTTCCATTTGGGGTGCGAATGGCATACGATTTAGTGTTGCATAATCCTTTGCTTGATGATATAAAAACACAATATACCTTAGCATATAGCTTGGCAGTTGCAGCTAGCGATGTGTTGCGTAAGCATTATAATAAAGTAGTTAAAGAAGATGAAATAGGATATTTTGCCTTGCATTTCAATCTTGCTTTAGAACGTAAAAATCAGCAAACAGAAAAGAAAAATTTATTAGTAGTTTGTGGTACTGGCAGAGGTACAGCAAAACTGTTATTATATCGTTTTAAAGAAAAATTTGGTAAGTATTTAGACGAGATAACTACTTGTGATGCGCTTGGTATCAGCAATGTTGATTTCTCTAAAATTGATTTTATCGTAACGACCATTCCTATCAAATATCCTGTTCCTGTTCCTATCTTAGAAGTAAAGTCGTTGTTAAGCGATAATGATGTTAAAAACATTCAACGATTTCTAAATGAAGAAACTGCAACATCAATGAATAAATATTTTTCAAAAGAATTATTTTTAACAGATATTGATGTTAATACCAAAGAAGAAGTGTTAAAATTAATGGTAGATAAGATCGAAGAGGTTCGAAGCGATATCGTTGCAGCTGATTTTTATGATGCAATCATCAAAAGGGAGCAACAAGCCGTAACTGAATTTGACAACTTAGTTGCTATTCCTCATCCGTTTAAGGCGATGACAATAGATACTTTTGTTTGTGTTGCTATCTTGAAAAAGCCTATTCTCTGGAATAAGAAAAAAGTTCAGTTTGTTTATTTGATGTCAATGGAAGTTGATCAAAATCGAAATTTGAATAGATTTTATAAAATTACAAGCAAACTTCTAGTTAATAAAACTTATATAAAAGAAATAATACAGAAAAAAAATTATGATGATATGATGAAATTATTTGCAGCTATTGAGAAAGATCTAGGGGAGGATTAGCATGAAAATAGTATTGACCTGCTGCATAGGAATGTCGACAAGCATGCTTGCAGAACTGATGTCGCAAGCTAGTAATGCATATGGTTTCAATGATGATATAACTTGCATTGATAGTGAAAAATTGGAAGTCATTGACTTAGATGCTGATGTTTTATTACTAGGTCCGCAAATCAAACATATGCATCGCAGGTTATACCGGAGATATCATACTAAAATGCCGGTTGCCATGATCGATGCTCAAGATTATGGCTGCATGAATGGGGAGAATGTCTTGCTGTTTGCACATGATTTGTTTAAAAAGCATCAATGTAACCGGTAATTTTTTGTGAAAATAGAAATTGTCTAAAAAACTAATCAATGATTAGTTTTTTATTTTTTCCAGAATATTAAAGGAAATTTACGACATGGATAAAAAAAGAAGATTTGATAAGATATTATTGTAAAACATCCTTAAGTGCACGAAAGGGATAGAAATAGGAGGTATTATGGCTGATATTTTTGAAACTTCTTTTGGACTAATTTTAAATGCAGGAAATTCAAAATCAAAATCTATGATGGCAATTGAAGCAGCAAGAGAATTTGATTTTGAAGAAGCTAATAAATTAGTAAAAGAAGCTGAAGAAGATCTAAGGCTTGCTCATCAAACCCAAACAGATCTTATTCAAGGGGAAGCTAGAGGAGAGAAAAGCGAGGTTTCAGTGATTTTGGTACATTCTCAAGATCATTTGACCACGGCAATGATCATGCTTGATCAAGCAAAAGAATTTATCAATGTTTATCAAATGTTAAGCAAAGTACTGTCTAAGGAGGAAAATTAATATGCGTATTATGTTAGCGTGTTGTGCAGGAATGTCAACTAGTTTAGTAGTTTCTAAGATGCAAGAAGCTGCTAAAGCACAAGGCAAAGAAGATTATAAGATCTGGGCTGTTGAACAAGGGGAAATTGAACATGAATTAGGTAATTTTGATGTTTTATTGTTAGGCCCACAAGTGCGTCACATTTTAAGAAAAGTTAATAAGATCGTTGATGGGAAAGCACCTGTTGATGTTATCGATGCGGTTGCATATGGAAGATGTGATGGTGCTGCTGTATTAGCTCAAGCTGAGAAATTAGCAGGAGGAGAAAAATAGGATGGCAAAATTTACAGAAAAATTTGAAGATGGTTTAATGGTCGTCGCTGAAAAAGTAGATGATAATAAATACTTGGGAGCAATCAAAAATGCTTTTACTACCTTCATGCCATTTATCATTGTAGGTTCATTTGCAAGTTTATTTAATACATTGATTTGTTCTACTTCAACAGGATTAGCAGCGTTTATTCCAAGCTTGGCTAAAATTTCACCAGCATTTACAGCAATCAATTTTGCAACTTTATCAATCATGGCTTTACCAATCTGTTTCTTGATTGGTTTAGAAATGGCAAGAAGAAATAAAGTTCCAGAACAAATCTGTGCTATTACTGCATTGGCAGCATATATTTGTGTGGTGCCTCAATCAGTAAGCATCGTTGTAGAAGGTTTAGAAAGTGCAGTATCTGGAGCAGGTTTACCAAGCGCAGCAATTGGCGCACAAGGCTTATTTATTGCTATGATTATTTCAATTGTAGTTTCAGAAATCTTTTCTGCACTAATGAAAGTAGAAAAGATCAAAATAAAGATGCCTCCTTCAGTTCCATCGGCAATTTCTCAAAGCTTTAATACTTTGATTCCAATCTTGATTTCTTTAGTAATCGTTGGTGTTGCAGGACAATTGTTCTTCTTAGCAACTGGCTCTTATATGAACGATTGGATCTATACCGTATTGCAAGCACCGCTAGAAGCTATATTCCAAAGCCCATTAGGCGCTATTGCATTGTTCATGGTTGCGCAAGTATTCTGGTTCTTAGGAATTCATGGAAATATGATCATTACGCCTATTCGTAATCCGTTGATTGCAAGTGCAATTGCCGCAAATATTGCAACAGCTGCAGCAGGTGGCATACCTGATCAGCCTATTACATATGGTTCATTAGTTTCATTTATCGTTGTCGGAGGAGCTGGATTAGTATTATCACTGGTTATTGCTATATTGATATTCTCTAAACGTGACGATGAAAGAGCAGTTGCAAAATTAGGATTGGTACCAGCAATTTTCGGTATCTCTGAACCTGTAGTATTTGGATTGCCTTTGGTTTTAAATGTTACATATGTAATTCCATTCATTTTGAGTGCTGGGGTTGCAACTGGAAGCTTATTATTTGCAACTAGCATCGGTTTTGTTCCATGTAATGTAGTAGATGTTCCTTTTGGTTTCCCAATTGTGGTAAGTGCATTTATTGGACATGGTTGGCAAGGCGTAGTTCTGCAATTAATAATTATTGCATTAGGCGTACTGCTATATACACCATTTGTATTATTATCAAATAAACAGTTTAAAAAAGAACAAGAAAAAGCAAACGCTTAATTGAAATGAAAAAGAGGGGGTAGCAATACTCCCTTTATTTGAAAAGAATGAGGAGAAAAAACTATGAGTAATAAATTTCCAAAAGATTTTTTATGGGGTGGAGCAGTCGCAGCTAATCAATGTGAAGGCGCATGGTTAGAAGATGGAAAGCTTCCTAATGTTACGGACGTATTGTTAGGTATCATAAGAAGTGGAAAAAAACCATCAATCAAATGGAACTTTGAAAAAAATATTTGGGAGATGGATCTTGATCCAAATGTTCAATATCTTAGTCATGAGGGTATTGATTTTTACCATCGTTACAAAGAGGATCTAAAATTAATGTCTGAAATGGGATTCAAAGCATTTAGGACCAGCATTTCGTGGGCAAGGATCTATCCTCGAGGAGATGAAGAATATCCTAATGAAAAAGGTCTGGCTTTTTATGATAATTTAATTGATGAGATAATTAAATTAGGGATGGAGCCGGTAATTACCATTAGTCATTATGAGACACCATTGGCTTTAATTTGTGAATATGGTGGATGGACAAATAGAAAATTAATAGGTTTCTTTGAAAAATATGTTCGAACAATTTTAGAAAGATATAAAGGGAAAGTTAAATATTGGTTAACTTTTAATGAGATTAATAATGCCTTTAAGATTCCGTTTGCATCTGCTGGAGTTGTATCTTTTCCGCCAAGTGATCCTAATGAGCCTATGAAGGATGTTGACGATAAGATGATCTATCAGGCGTGTCATCATATGTTCGTAGCAAATTCTTTGGCTGTTAAAGCTCAAAGAGAAATTGATCCATCTGCTCATATGGGAGTAATGTGTAGTTTTTCCCACATTGCAACATATGCGGAAAACTGTGATCCAGAAAATGCTTTGGGAGCTTCTTTATTTAAAAGAAAACATTATTTCTTTACTGATGTAATGTGTAGAGGACATTATCCACGTTATATGATCAATGAGTGGAAAAAGAATGGAACTGCTCCAATCATGGAAGAAAACGATGAAGAGTTAATTAAAGATTATACAAATGATTTTATCGCTTTTAGTTATTATCGAAGTGCTGTTTATTCTAAAGATGTTGAGATGAAGTCAGATACTGGAGGAGCTATAGGATTATCAAATCCTTATTTGTCTGAAAGTAGTCCTGAACCTTGGAAATGGCCAATCGATGCAACAGGCTTTAGGTATGTTTGTGATGAATTATATGATCGTTATGAATTACCTTTATTTCCAGTTGAAAATGGTATTGGCTTAAAAGAAGATGAAGAAAATGGCATGATCGAAGATCCGGCACGTGTTAAATATTTAAAGATGCATTTGGAAGCATTAGCTCAAGCTATCGAAGATGGTTGTGAGATTTTAGGTTATTTATGGTGGGGACCTATAGATATCGTTTCTGCAGGAACCGGAGAAATGAAAAAACGCTATGGATTTATCTATGTTGACCGTTTCAATGATGGAAGTGGTGATTTGCATCGCAGTAAAAAGCAAAGTTTTGATTATTTTAAAAAAGTCATTGAAACAAACGGAGAAACTTTGTAATAGAAAATAAGGTAGGAATATAATTTGACATTAAGCATTTTGATATTTAAACAAATTATCTCAATGTTTTTGATGATAATGGTAGGTTTTATCTTAATTAAGGCAAAAGTAATTGAAAAAAATGCCGGTTCTTATCTTGCAAAGGTTGTAATGTATGTTGTATTGCCATGTACGATAATTCATGCGTTTCAAATTGAAAGATCAGAAGAAACGATAAAAGGTTTATTGTTTGCATTTGGAGTGGCATTGGCTTGTAATATTTGCTTAGTTTGTGGCTCGTATGTATTTAAGAAGATATTTAAGTTAAATGCTGTAGAACAAGCATCTATTACATATCCAAATTCTGGGGATATCTTAATTCCATTGGTTGCTAGTGTATTATCGCCAGAAATGACCGTATATTGCTGTGCCTTCATGGTCGTACAATTATTGTTCATGTTTACACATGGCATGCAATTGTTGGCTAATGAAAAGAGTTTAATTAAAATTGTTAAAAATCCTAATGTGATTGCAATAATATTAGGAATACTATTATTGATTTTTAACATTGAAATTCCTGAAATCATTGATAAGACAATGAGCAGTTTTGCTTCTATGGTTGCACCATTAAGCATGCTTGTTATTGGTTGTTCGATTGCAAATTGTAATATTGTAGGTCAATTAAAAAAAATTAGGATATATTTAGTAGTATTGATTCGTCAGTTTTTGATACCTTTATTGTTTTTGATCATTATTTATTTTTTAGGAGCAAAAAATTTAAATGCTTTGTTGCAAAGCATAATTCTTATAATTTATATGGCAATGGCATCTTGTCCTGCTGCAACCGTGGTTAATATTGCACAGACTTATGACAAAGATCCTGAATATGCTAGTGTGATAAATGTAATAGGAGTAATAGCATTGATCTTTACATTGCCTTTAATGGTTTATATATTTCAAAGTATAATTTAATTTAATGGAGAAAAAATATGAGATTTCCAAATAATTTTTTATGGGGCGGAGCTATCGCCGCCAATCAATGCGAAGGCGCATGGAATATTGATGGCAAAGGGATGAGCGTGGCGGATGTAGCCATGTTCAAGCCCAATGTCGATAAGAAAGATTATGTATCACAATGGCATGTGAGCCCGGAAGATATCGCAAAAGCAAAACAAAGCGATGATGTGGTTTATTATGCTAAAAGACATGGCAATGACTTTTATCATCATTATGAAGAAGATATCGCCTTGTTTGCCGAGATGGGCTTCAAAACTTTAAGACTTTCTATTGCCTGGACCAGGATCTTCCCAAATGGCAATGAAGACGAACCAAATGAAAAAGGTTTGGCCTTTTATGATAAGGTCTTCAAATGCTTGAGGGATCATGGTATCGAACCATTGGTAACCTTGTCGCATTATGAGATGCCGATATATCTGGTCGAAGCATATGAAGGATGGGCAAGTAGAGAAGTAGTTGATATGTTCGTCAAGTTTTGCCAGGTATGTTTTAAAAGATATAAAGGATTGGTAAAATACTGGTTGACATTTAATGAAATTGATAGTGTGTTCAGACATCCATTTACGACCGTAGGTATCATCGAAGAAAACTATCCTAACAAAGATAAGGCTGAAGAGGCAATATACAAGGCCTTGCATCATCAATTGCTGGCAAGTGCTTTAGCAACCAAATATGCCAAGCAGATCATTCCTGAAGCTCAGGTAGGATGCATGGTAACTAAGACATTAACTTATCCGGAAACATGCAATCCGGAAGATATCTATCTGGCATATAAGGACAATCGGATGAATCTGTTGTATACGGATGTACAGGTAAGAGGAAAGTATCCTTTGTGGATCAAGAAATATTTTGCCGATAAAGGGTTTGATATCCCAATGCTAGAAGGCGATGAAGAGATCATCGCGGCATATACCGTAGACTTTATCTCGTTCTCCTATTATATGAGCATGGTGCAAAGCATAAATGCGGAAAAACGTGAGAAAGTAGGAGGCAATCTAGCAACAGGAGTCAAGAACCCATATCTAGATACCAGTGAATGGGGCTGGCAGATCGATCCAAAAGGCTTGGAGATCTCGCTGTTAGATCTATATGACAGATATCAAAAACCATTGTGGATCGTTGAGAATGGATTAGGCTACAATGATAAGATCGAAGAAGATGGAACGATACAGGATGATTATCGGATCGAATATTTTGCGAGCCATTTCAAGGCAATTGCCGCAGCGATCGCGCAAGGCGTAGAGGTAATGGGATATACATCATGGGCATGTATCGATCTGGTAAGTGCTTCGACATCACAGATGTCTAAACGCTATGGCTTCATCTATGTGGATGCAGATGACTATAACCAAGGAACATACAAACGAATGAAGAAAAAATCATTTGATTGGTACAAACAAGTTATCGCTACCAACGGGGAAAGCTTATATGAATAAAAAAGGGAGTGTAACAACTTCCTTTTTGCTATAAAGCTATAAAGTATAGATTGGAGTGGATGTATTAGGATATATGATCGATAATTAATAAATATGATATTAAAGGATATAAATATACCTTAGATATTTACTAAAATTATAAGTATTACATTTTTATAATAAAAAATATTTACAAATTGCTAAAAATCAGTATAATAATTTTTGTTTGGTAAAAAGAAATAAAAAGTTTAATAATACTAAACATAATGGAGGGAAAGCGATGAAAAAGATTGTTTTATTATTGAGCGTTTTTGCACTGACTTTAGCGCTTGGGGGATGTCAGTCATCTGAGAAAAGTGATTTTGATCCAGTTGCTGTTTACGGATGTGATACGATAAACGTGTATAACTGGGGAGAATATATCGGGGAAGATGTTATTTATAACTTTGAAAGAGATTTTAATGCTAAAGTAAATTATTCGTTGTTTGATTCAAATGAAATAATGTATACAAAACTTATTGGTGGTAACCAATATGATGTTTTGGTGCCTTCTGATTATATGATCGAAAGGTTGATTGCTGAAAATGCCTTACAACCATTGGATCAAACTATATTGACCAATTTAAACGTTTTAGATGAAAGAGTTATTTCACTTAGAGATGCATATGATGATGGCGGAGTATATTCTGTTCCTTATTTCTGGGGCTCTGTTGGTTTGCTTTATAACAAGAATATCGTTAGTGAAGAAGAGATCGATGAGCTAGGTTGGGATATCTTAAAAGATACAAAGTATGCTGGACAGATCTTTATGTATGATTCTGAAAGAGATAGTTTCATGGTTGCTTTAAAAGCTTTAGGTTATTCGATGAATACCGAAAATGAAGATGAAATAAATGAAGCTTATGAATGGCTGATGGCGGTTCAGCAGACAATGGATCCAGCGTATGTTACAGATGAAGTAAATGATGCCATGATCAATGAGGAAAAAGCTATAGCGGTCGTATATAGCGGGGCAGCAGCTTATATCATGTCAGAAAATGAGAATATGGCATTTGCCATGCCAAAACAAGGAACCAATGTTTGGTCTGATGCAATGGTAATTCCTGCTGATGCTAAGTGCCCTGGTTTAGCTAACGAATTTATTAATTATATGATAAGTTATGATTCAGCAATGGATAGTTCTGTTACTGTTGGTTATACAAGCAGCAATAAGCAAGTTTTGGAAGAATTGACAGCAGAAGATGGATATTATGCAAATAATGGAGCTTATTTGCCTGATATCAGCAATCCAAAAAATGAAGTCTTCAAACACAATGAGGTGTTGAAGAAGAAGCTTTCAGAATTATGGATAAAGGTAAAGGTAAGCTAAGGAGCTAGCTATGGTAAAAGTTGCTGCAATCCAGATGCAATGTTCAAATGACATTGATGAAAATTTAAGAAAAGCTGAAAATTTTGTGCGTGAAGCAGCTATGAATGGTGCACAGATGATCTTATTGCCTGAGCTTTTTGCAAATGTTTATTTTTGTCAGGAAAGACGCTATGAATATTATCGATTGGCACATGAAGCTGAAAACGATCCTGCAGTGCAGATGGCAATTAGATTAGCTTCAAATTATGATGTGGTTATTCCGGTAAGTTTTTATGAGAAAGATGGCAATAGTTTGTTCAATTCTGTTGCATGCATTGATGCTGGTGGAAAAAATTTGGGCATTTATCGTAAGACCCATATTCCGGATGATCACTTTTATCAAGAAAAATTCTATTTTTCACCGGGAAATTCTGGGTTTAAAGTTTTTGATACCCATTATGGAAGATTAGGCGTTGGCATTTGCTGGGATCAATGGTTTAGCGAAACGGCTAGATGCCTAACCTTAAACGGAGCCCAACTGATAATGTATCCTACTGCAATTGGCTCGGAACCGATCTTAGAGTGTGATAGCATGGGACATTGGCAAAGATGTATGCAAGGCCATGCAGCAAGCAATATCATTCCTGTAATCGCGGCTAATCGAATCGGTAAAGAGAGCGTTGAACCATGTGAAAGCAATGGATCACAAAAATCATCTTTGGTTTTTTATGGCTCATCTTTCATGAGCGATGAAACAGGAGAAATTGTTTGTCAAGCTTCGCGGGATCGTGAAGAGATCTTGTATCATGAATATGATCTGGCGGCCATCGATGAAAAAAGATTGAGCTGGGGAATATTTCGTGATCGTCGTCCAGAAGCGTATAATGATATCTTAAAAAAATAAGCTTAGGCTTATTTTTTTTGATGGAAACGCTTTAAATAAAAATAGAGATAGACAACAATTATTCATCGTACTAAAATATTGTTCGTAAAAAAAGGGGATAAATATGTTAGACAATATTTTTGTAATGTTTATTTTAGCTTTATTACCAGTTATTTGGTTAGTTATAGCTTTGTGTATATTTAAGATTCAAGCACATATTGCTAGTGTGGGAGCATTTATTGTAGCGGCTATTGAAGCTTTGATCATTTGGCAAATGCCTTTAATTAATGTTGCGCAAGCATCTTTAGAAGGATTTGCTATGGCTTTATGGCCAATTGTAATTGTTATTATTGCTGCGGTATTTACTTATAATCTAACAGTTTATACTGGTGCAATGGACATTATTAAAAAAATGATTACTTCGGTAAGTGTTGATTCAAGAATATTAGTATTATTGATTGGTTGGTGTTTTGGGGGCTTTTTGGAAGGTATGGCAGGCTTTGGTGTAGCGATTGCTATTCCTGCTAGCATGTTATATGCTTTGGGTTTTAATCCTATTGTGGCGATATTAGCTTGTTTGATTGCTAATGGTTGTCCTACGATGTTTGGTTCTATTGGTATACCAACAACTACTTTGGCTTCAGTTACAGGATTAGATAGTACCTTTTTAGCTTTTGTTCAAACTATTCAAACGGCACCATTATTATTTATTTCACCATTTTTAATGGTAATGTTAGTAGGTAAGGGTTTTAAAGCTCTTAAGGGAGTAATACCTTTTGTTTTGGTAGCTAGTTTGAGTTTTATAATTCCTGAAATTATAGCTGCTAGATTTATTGGGGCTGATCTTCCAGTAATAATAGCTAGTGTTTGTTCTTTGATTTGTTCATTTGCTTATGCAACTCTTAGAAAAAATGCTATAGTTCCTGAAGAATATAAGATGAATATTGTTAAAGATGAGAAAAGCATTAGTTTAAAAGATGCTTTAGTGGCTTGGTCACCTTTTATTTTAATTTTTATCTTTTTGTTAGTTACTAGTAAATTGGTTCCTTTTATTAATGAACCATTGAGTTCTATTAAGACTTCTTTACTGATATATCAAGGAGATGGTGGTACACCTTATACCTTTACATGGATTAATACACCAGGAGTTTTAATTTTAATTGCTGGTATTATTGGAGGCTTTATTCAAAAATGTAAACTTAAAGATTTGTTTAAAGTTATGATTGATACTATTAAACAAATGTCTAAGACTATATGTACAATGCTAGGAGTATTGGCTTGTGCTAAGATCATGGGTTATTCAGGTATGATTAGCGATATTAGTACTTTCTTTGTTAGTGTATTAGGTACGCTATTCCCTCTTGCTTCAGCTTTAATAGGAGCACTTGGTACTTTTGTTACAGGTAGTGGAACTAGTTCAGAAGTATTATTTGGTAATGTTCAATTAGAAGCAGCTAGGGCTATTGGCGTTAATGAATATTGGTTAGTTGCGGCCAATTCGTTAGGTACTAGTGCTGGTAAAATGTTAGCTCCACAAAGTATTGCAATCGGATGTGCAGCTTGTGGTTTACAGGGGAAAGATGGAGAAATCTTAGGTAAGATTGCTAAATATGCCTTTGGTTATGTTATAATCATGGCTTTGATTGTTTATTTTGGTCAAGGAATAATTAATTTGTTATAAAAAGCATTATAAAAGGTCGATTGTTGAAATCGACCTTTAAGTTTATTCAGCTAAGATAGGATCTACTACTTCTTTAATGATATTCTTTAGATTTTCACAAGAAGCATCGAATTTACCTTGGTCTACTTGATTTAGATGCAAGTGAACAACTTCGCGAATTCCTTCTTTATTAACGATTGCTGGTACACCAATATACAAACCAGTTTGTCCATATTCACCATTTTGTGGAGCTGAGATGGTCATGATGGCATTCTCATTATTTAAGATAGCATGAACCAAACGATTTAAAGAAAGTCCGATACCATAATAAGTAGCTTTTTTCTTTTCGATAATTTCATATGCAGCATTTCTTACACTTTCATAGATAGTTAGTAATTCAGAAAGATCTTTATCTTGTTCATCAAGAATTTCTAAAAGGCTCTTACATCCTACATAGGCATGAATCCAAGGAACAAAGCTTGAATCACCATGTTCTCCCATGATATAAGCATGGACATTAGTGGAATTGACATTAAAATATTCACTGATTTTAGTACGTAAACGGGCAGTATCTAGTAAAGTACCAGAACCGATTACTTGTTTTTCTGGTAGACCAGTTACTTTTTGCGCAACATAAGTCATAATATCTACAGGATTACTTGCAACCACTATAACACCATTGAAGCCTGAAGCTTTAATTTGTTCGCAGATGCTTTTCATAATCTTGGTATTAATACCAGTTAATTCTAGGCGGGTTTGACCTGGTTTTTGAGCAGCTCCAGCAGTTATGACGATGATGGCTGCATCTTTACAATCACTATAGTCTCCTGCTTTAATTCTAATTTTACTAGTTGAATATGGTAAACCATGACTTAAGTCTAAAGCTTCTCCTTCAGCTTTTTCTTTGTTTACATCTACTAATACTAATTCATCAATACCTGGTTGAGATAGAAAAGTATATGCCATACTCATTCCTACAAAACCAGTGCCTACTAAGACAATTTTTCTGTTTTCTATTATATTCATAATCTATCTCCTTTATTTATATTATAATACTTTTATCTTATTTTTGATATTAATACTATTCATTAATATTTGTTTTTCGTGCTAAAATAACTATGAAAAGGAAGTATGCGATTATGGAAAATATTAGAGTAGGTTTTATCGGATATGGGAATATGGCCCAAGCTATTATTCAAGGCTTGCTTAGAGTAAAAGCGATGGATAATAGGGCAATTTATGTTAGTAGTGCTCACTATGATCAATTGACAATTAAGACGATTGGTTTAGATATTAATGCTTGTAAAACTAATCAGGAAGTAGTAGAAAAAAGTGATTTAATTATAATTGCGGTTAAACCTAATGTTGTAGAAACTGTTATTGAAGAAATTAAAGGAGTAGCTACTAATAAGATTTTTGTTAATGTGGCGGCTGGTTATAATTATGAAAAGATGAAATTAATAGCGAAAAATTTGGATTGTATTTGTACTATTCCTAATTTAGCAGTTATGGTAAATGAGGGTATAACTATTTGTGAAGATAAGCATTCTTTAGATGTAATTCAATTAGCAACTTTCAAAAAATTATTTTCTAAATTAGGTAGTATTGAATTTGTAAATGATAAACAATTAAGCATTGCGGGAACTATTAGTGGATGCTCACCAGCTTTTACGATGATGTATGTTGAAGCTTTAGCTGATGCTGGGGTGCAATTTGGTTTAACTAGGGAACAAGCGTATCGTTTAGCTTCTCAAATGATTGTTGGCTCTGGTAAAATGCAATTAGAGACAAAACTACATCCTGCGCAAATAAAAGATATGGTTTGTTCGCCTAATGGTACAACTATTAAAGGTGTTAATTCTTTGGAAAAAGATGGCTTTAAGGGTAGTGTTGTTAAATGTATTGAAACTATTGAAGGAAGATAAATATCATGCTATTTGCGATGGATTTAGATGGTACTTTATTATTGCCTAAATTGCCTCAATTTGATGATTATATCGAGAATAGTTTAAGAGAGATAATTGCTAAAGGGCATGAAGTTGTATTTGTTACAGGGCGTAATTATTATGAGCTTATTGAAGAAAAAAACTTGTGGGGAATGCCTTGTTATATAATTGGTTTAAATGGTGAAGTTATCTTAGATAAAAAACGTAATATAATTTATCAAAATAGTTTAGATAAAACCGTTGTTTCAGGCTTGTATGCTAACTTTTATGATTTTCCTTTTGAATATATAACTTTTGATTCAAAATTGGTTACAGTTGATGAAAATAGCTTTAAAAAGCATTTTATTAGTTCTTTTCCAGAAAACTTCTTTGAAGATGAAAAGATGAAAGAATATTTAGAAGAAATATTAAAATTAAATAGTTATAATATTTCACAAGAAGATTTATTAAATAAAGATATTATTAAAGTTGAATTAATGAATCGTAATAAAGATCTTTGTTTTAAATTGAGCCAAGGTTTATATCAAGAATATCCTAATAAATTAACTTGTTTATATGATGGTAATGCTTTAACTATTTGTAATGAATTTATGGATAAAGCTAAAGCTTTACAATTATTATGTTCATATTTAAATATTAATCATGAATTAGTTTATGTATTTGGTGATGGAAGCAATGATATAACCATGTTAAAACAGTTTGAAAATTCTTATGCTGTAGAAAATGCTAGTGTTAAAGTTAAAGAGGTTGCTAAAAATATTATTGAAGATAATTGTCATTATGGAGTTATTAAAGCCATTATGCAAATATTGGGCCAGGATTAATCCTGACCCATTTTTCTTATACGCACAATTTTCTTTTTGACGATTAGTTTTTTATTAGTTTTGTAATTTTTAACTAATGAATCATTATCATTTTCAATTTTTATGACTTCACAAGCATCACCAATTATATAACCTAAAGGTGATTGGATTTCACATATTTTTAATTCAGTTCCATAATCAATATTATTTAGAGTTATAGATCCATGCTTAATGATAAATTCTTCATTTGCATCATGATAATGAAGTTTATATTCTCCTTCATTAATGCCATAGATGATAATTTCTCCTTGTTTGTTAGTATAACCTTCTAAAACTTTTTTATCTTGCTTATCGGTTACATAGTAGTATTCACCAATAGCTGGAATATCATGATAGGTATAAGTTTGACCATCATATACATAATAATCTTTATTAGTTCTTAAATTTTTGATAGTCATACTTAAAATCTTTTCATTAAAGTCTTGGTTAGGATAGAAAGTTTCAATTAAGCCTTCATAGATAATTTCATCATCAATTTGACTACTAGCATTTTGTAGTTTAATGATTTTATTAACTAAATCATTTTCTACAACTTTATAACTTAAATTATTAAAGTAAATAATATCATTTGTTTTAATTTCTTGAATATTTTCAATATCTTCATAACGTATACCACGATAATCACTCATTATTTCTAGAATTTGATAATTATCTTGTATCATTGCTTGAATATAAATATCATTATTTTTATCTTTATTTAAAATTAATTTATTTGTTAGATTATCTTTACCGATATAGCTTAATATGGCTTGAGATTTATCCATAGAAATTAAATTAAAATTAACATTATTAAACTTAAATGAATCATTTATTTTTAGATTTTGATCTATATCATGATATTTTGGGGCTAGGATAGTATCTAGTGTATTTAAAGTAAATTTTTCATTTTCTTTTAAATTTGTAATAGCAGATATTATATCATTATAAATAAATGGTTCAATTGCTTGATTAGTGGTAAGTTTTCGATATATACCTCCCGAAACATAGGTTCCAATATATTGTTCACTTATGATTTCGGGAATAATGATATTATCATTTTTTACTTCAATTACTTGTTGATTATTATCATTAGTATTAATTAATTTATAACTTAAAATGGAATTAGCGCTAACATCTTCTGTTTCGGTAGGTGACCAAATCGTGGCATCATTAGCATATATGATATCAATTACTTGGTAAGTTTGGATATTGCCTTGTTGTTTACCATAGGCTTTAAATTGCATTCCAATATCTAAAGTTGAAACATTCTTTAAAATATCTTGATAAGTTAAAGGTACATTGACATTAATTTGCTTTTTGTCTACATGAAAGGTCATATTATCATCCAAACGTTTTACTTTGATATATTCATCATTTATTTCCATTATTTCATAAGTGTATTGATAATTTAAATCGTCTTGCCAAATATCGAATTTTTCATTTATCTTGATATTGGTAGGAATATCTTTAAATTTTATCTTATGAATAAATGTAGAAATATCATCTAAAGATGCATCGTGATTTAAATTAGTTACATCACTAATGGTAAAAATAGCGCCATTTAATAACATACTTTGATTATCATGATCTACTTTAATTACTTCTAAGTCTAATTTTCTTTTGGTATTTAAAACATTTTCGTAAGTGATATCAATATCATTATCATATTCACTATTAAAGACAAAACAGATATCTTTAGCATTTTCTACATCACTTGAAGCATAATCATAACCTAAAGGGAGTTTTGTTTCACAAGCCATATATTGCTTGCCCCATTTTAAATTATTGACATTTAGCTGACCATCAATTTGATCATGTTCAAAGACCACAAATTCTTGCATTATGCGAGTATTTGGTTGATTATAAAAATAAGTTCCAGGTTCTAAATCATCAACTTCAAACATGCCCCAATAATCACTAAGTCCACTTTTTACAATTTCCATACCATCAGGATCTTTAGAGATAATTACAGGATAGAAACTTACAGAAGAATTATGATTAAATGGATCACTTATTCTTAATTGATTTTTACCGGTTTCACCTTTGAATAATGGTAAAGTTTCTACTTTTTTGATATTAGTTAAATTTTCATTAGTAGTAGTGAAATTAAATGCTTGCATAATACTATCTTTTCTAATATCTGTTGAAAGTTGTTCATTTGTTAAAAGATAATAATTTTTATTATTATTTTCATCAATAAAACTTACTTTAAAATCTTTAGTATTATCATCATGCATAATTATTTTTTCAATGGTATAAGTTATACCATTTATGGTAAAAGTATCATGTAAATCACTATGAATTGGAGGAATATCTTTTTTAGTTATTGGTACAGGTATATCTAGATAATAGGTATTAGTTTTATTTGGATCTAGGATATTAGCTCTAGTTATTACCAAAGATTCCTTAATATCATCGTTTATTATTATGTCTTTGATGGTATATTTTTTATCATTATGAGTAAAAGTATCATTTATTTGTGGTTCTTTTTGTAAAATTTCTTTAACTATTTCATAGCTTAAACCATCATCTTGTTTACCATAATGTATTTTAATATCAAAGTTTTTCATACTTTCAACTTTAAAAATATGACCATCAATTAAAATATTTGAATCATCGCTAGTTAGATAGAAATGTTCATTTTCTTTTGTATATATATCATTAATATCATAAGTTTTATTAATATTAATGAAATATTTATCTAAAGTTAAATGGTCATTATTATCTTCATAATTCGCAATTGTGTTTTTAGAAGTGTTAAGATCTTTAAGCGTTAAACTTTTTTCATTTATAGCCATTAATTCATATGTAGTATCATTATAGATAAATTTAGTATTTAATGGAGGCAATTTATAAGCAAATATCTTTAAGATATCCTGATAAGTAATATTTGCTGGTTTATATATCCAAAAACTTTGATGTTCGGGTATATTTTCTGCAGTAGAAGCTTGTAAATGATAACGATAATAATGATATTGATGACCATTTTGATCTTGTACAATAGTTACTTCTTCATCATTGATATTATCTTTTTTTAGAATATAAGTATTAGTATCTATTTGGATGGTACTATGGGTTTTAAACATATCGAGAATTTGTTGATAGGTAAATGGAGCATCATCTTCTAAAGCAAAGCCAAATACATATTCAAAATCATCACTTTTGCTTAATAAGGTATATTTTTTATTGTTGATGGTTATATCATCACCTTTAATTAATTCTCGTTGATATGGAAGGGTAAATTTATCATTTATTTTAAAAGGCATTTGATTATTGATTTCTAATTGTTTAACTTTTTCATAGTTGATAATATCATAACTACTTATAGCTTGTGGACTTAAGAAAAACATTTTTTCATTTTCATCTTTGATAACGATATTAGAAAGTTCAGGATAGTTAGAACATACTATATAAGTGTGTTCATTAATAGTGAAAGTATCGTTTACTTTTAAATCTTGGATATTAGGAATATCATCATAAGTAAAATCTAAAGCGTATTGTAAATTTTGATTGGCTTTAAGATGAAAAACTATATCAGGATGAGTTAAGTGCTCATTGAAGGAAGAAGTGTTCCATTTTACGATATATTCTTTAGAATCAAAATTAGAAATAGTAAAGGTTTTTGTGATTTGCTCTTTATATTGATAGGTGGTAGTTGGTAAATCTTTATATAGTACTAAATTGATATTTTTATCATTTATCTTAACTTGTATTTTGATATATGTAGGGTTTTGCGGATCTAATGGTTCAATAATGGTATATTCAATATCATTGATAGTTATCATCTCATTTGCGCTAACTTGTTCTAAGGAAGTTCCTTGATTGATAGCGGCTTGATATAAATCGTTAAATTGGGCATATTCATAAGGTTGTTCCATTATTTTTTCATAACTATATGTTCTAGTAGTACCTATTGGACAAGCACTTATATCATATGGATCATTACAATAAATATTTTTATCATCATTTAAAATATTAGTTAAATGGGCATAATCAATAATACTATTATCATTAGTTTTGACATAATTATTTTCATCATTTAAATAATAATTACCTTCTTTGGTTATTTTGTAATTATTATTTTGGTCATCCTTAACATAATATACAGGTTCAATAATATCTAAGATAGTAAATGATTCATTTGCACTAATAGTCTTAGGAATATCTTCTATAGAAATAATTGGGGGAACATCGATGGTTAATGATGTTTCTTGAATTCTTTGGACTTCTAAGCCGATAATTGAATCATTTTCATATATTTTATTAGTTAATTGATAGTTTATTCCATTAATATTTATTATGGTATCAATGGGAATATTTTCTAATGTATATTCATTATTGTCTTGTAACCATTGTTCTATATCTTTTAGCTTTAATTCTTTTGAATCTTCATTGATTAATAGCTTATAGTTTTCATAAGCTTTTAAATGCATTTTATGTGGATTATAACTAATTACTTCATAATTTATATTATCGATACTAAATTTAGTTTCCTGATGATTTTTAATATTTTCTGGTAATTGATTATAAGTTAATGAAACATTAGGAATATGATATAAAGTAGCTGGATATACAATATAGCTATCATCATCTATTTTTTCTTTGATGGTATATGCTTTATTTTCATATTCTAAATGATCTTGAATGATGATTGCTTCGACATTATCTAAAGTTAGTGTAGTACTTAAATCGGTATATTTGATAATAGCTCCATCTTTAGTATATTGGATTAATTGATATTCTTTAGTATTTTCATTATTTGTTATACTAAATTTATTAAATTCCTTTAAAACTTTAGGTATTTGATCATAGGTAATAGGTTCAATAGAATTAAAGTCATCATATTTTATTGAAGATAGTAAATAACCATCATTTTCTATTTTTTGAATGGTATATCGATAACCATTTAGGAAAAAGCTTTGGCCTACTTGTGGATCGTTTAAATTGTTTATTAATTGTTGATAACTTATTTTGGTTGATGGTTCTAAATAATCGGTAGTGATATTTCCTAAAGGAGTAGGATCTTTTGTTAAATCAAAATCATTTATTTGATATATTTCAAAATTAGCGCCATTTAATTTTAAATAAATATTGTCACTATCTTGTTTAACAATGGATAAATCGATATCACGTAACATATTTACAAAATCTTGATGGGTAGTTTCATTTTGATCATTAGTTTTTACTAAGAATGGTCTTTCATCAGTAAGATAAGGATTGGTTACTTTCCATTCCTTTATCCACCATGATTTATGGCGTGGTAATAAATCACTAATATGGGCAAGACCATCAGCGCCTATGGTAAATGTGCGAATATTAGTTCCATCAAGAGTCATAATAGGATAATAAGTTTTATTGCCATTAACATAATTAAAGCTACCATATAAATCAGGATCTATTCCTACATTAAAATTATATAAGTCTTGCCAATTTTCATCTTTACCACCATCATAACGATATTGATAAGTAGGATCATCATACCAACCAATTACAAATTGGGTTCCTTCACTAAAATTTTGACTTTTAAAATATTCATCTAGTTTTTCTATTTCAATATCAGCAGTTTTTAATTTAAATGCTAAAGTATAAGAAGGGGTAGGATTTTCAAAGCTAATGCCCATTAATTTTTGATTTGAGCCACTAGTATATAACAAGATATTATTTAACCATGATTGATAATCTTGATCCTTACGTTTAAAGGTTAAAGTTTTACCATTAGCACTATCATAACCTTCATAATATAAATCGTCGATATCTATTTTTAATAAATTACCTTCTTGTTTGATATTAATACCTGAATGGCTTTCTTGGGGAAAGGGTTCAAACCAATCTAATACGGGGCTTCCTTTATGGAACAGATTTGTAGAACCATCATCAGTTAGAATTAAAGTTTCATCCCAATCTAATTCATAAGTGATAGTGTCATGCCATTGGCTAGCAAAACTTGGTGCAGTATCATAATTTTCTACAAGATTCATGATTTCATTCATCATGTTATTAACATCCACATTACCACTTACTGCTGGACATTGTTGATCAGCAGGACTACACCACATTAAACTAGTAATTATTTCTTGATATTCTTGGGGACATATGGTTTGCCATATTAATAATTGAGTGGCTAAATAACTTTCGTCACTATTACCAATTAAGGGATGTCCATAACCATAGTGAATTATTCTTCCTACTTTATTCAATATTTCTGGATTTAAATCACTTGGTTGAATGGTATATTGAGGTCCATTACCTTCATTGTCCAGAATTACCATAACATATGGTTCTATACAATAACCTACTTTTCCATTAATCATGAATTTTGATATATATTCATAACCACCTTGTTTAATATTTTCATATCGGGCAATGCGCTTTTCACGCTTTAAATTAAGACTATCATTACTTAATAAAGAGATAGGTGATAAAGCATTTTGATAATCAATAATCGTATATTTCATATCATCATATTCATAAGTTCCAGGAAGTAATTCTTCATCATTATAATCATCGATAATAATCGCTCCTGAAGATATTTCAGGAATTACTTCTTCCTTATTTTCTATTGGAGCTGAAGTAGTGATAGGTTCATCAGTAGTTACTGGTACTATGGTTTCTAGAGGAATTTGTGTTGGTGAAGTCGTTTCTTCAATAACTATTTCTTCACTAGGAACAATCGTTTCTTCTATAATCGGTTCATTAGTTGTTTCAATAGGTGCTTCAGTTATTTCATTCGCACTAATAATTTGAATATTTAAAAGTAATATTATTAAATATAAAATAAATTTTTTCATAATTTAAAAAATCCTTTCATAGGCTTGTAAAACAAAGCGAGCATTATTTTTTTGCATATTGCAGGTAACTAAGGTAATTAATTGTTGGTTGTGATAATAAAAACCATCAATATGATTTATGGCATAATTTAAAGTATTATCAAACATGGTTTTAACTTGTTCATAATTTGCATAATAATTATTATGCCAATCTAAATAAGTATCAGGATTATCTAAGTCATATTCACAAAAACTAATTATTTGATAAATATGTTCACCATCTTCGTCAATTAATTTAAATTCTTGATGTTTATCAAAATATGCTTTATCGGCATAATTTTTTAAAAAAGTAAAGTTCCAATCTTTAGTCTTAGAAGAATGACCATTAATAATATAATTATTGGAAGTTTCTAAAGGTGATAGTTGTTTTTCCATAAAACAAGATCCCATCGTATCATAATTGCCCCAAGGATCATGAAGCATATAATAATCACCATTATCGGTATATATGATAGGTATTGAAGTTATCTTGTCATCAATGGTAAATTCTAATAAGGCAAATATTTCTGGATTAATCTTTTGCCAATCTTTTAAAGTTTTTAAAGTATCTTCTTTTTGATGAATATAAATTTGTTTGGTATCTTTATCATCTTGTCGATAAATTAGACTAGTTCCTAATGTGAGAATAGAAAGGGCCAAGTATACCTTTACCCTTTTTTTAAGCTTTCTACTCATAACTTACTAATACTCCTTCATCATAGGTTATTTCTTCTTCATAATATTCTTCATATATTTCTTCACTATATGTTGGACTTATTTCTTCTGGCAAAATTATTTGCGCTTGTTCAAAAGATATAGGCTTATCATTATTAATAGTTTGAATAGGAATCGGTTCATCTTCTTTAATTATCTTTAAAGAAGCATAAGTAATATTGCCTGAAGAATCACTTACTTGATAGTTATAATAGGCAATATCATCATTAAAATGAAGATCATTAGAACATATGACCTTATCTTTTAAATCTTTGTCTACATTGTCTATTACTTCATCAATATAAAAATGACAACTTTGTAAATTATCATCATATGTAATTTCATCATATAAAAGTTTTATAGAAGGATTTTGATTATCAATAATATTAACCATCAAAGTTTGTTCAATCTGTTTAAAATTATTTTTTGCAATATAAGTTAAAGGATAACTACCAGGACGATCATATTCTAATGTAGGTAAAATAACTTTAGCATTTACAACCTCTGATATATAATCATTAGGATTAAAATTATTACCATATATTAAATCAATACTATTAGTAGTTAAGCTAAAATCAATAGTTAATAAGCTCTTTAAAAACTGAATACTAAAAATAAATATAACTAATATTAAAATAGTTATACTAATAATTATTTCCTTCTTATATTTTTTAATAGTTAAATCATTTTCTAATATATCAATACCAAAAATATCATAGGCTTCATTAAAGCTTAAAGATAAAGTTTGTTCTTTAGAATTTTTAAGTATTACTTTATCATTAATATCTAATATTTTTACTTTTTCAGAAATATCAATGGAAAATTGTTTTAGTAAATTCTTTAATTTTTCACAGCCATAAATGTGGGTAATTTGAATTTGTTGGCCAACAAGACATTTGGCTAAAGCTTTAGATTTCAAAACTATCACTTCCTTTATAGCTATATATGAACTTATTTTGATTATTTTCCTAAAAAAAATATTCATTTTGGTTTAAAATAGATTAAAAGGAAGATAATATGCTAAAGTTAATAAATATTAATAAAACTTATGATAATAAAGTTAAAGCTTTAAAAAATATAAATCTTGAATTAGATAAAAATGAATTGGCTGTTATAATTGGGCCAAGTGGTTGTGGAAAAACAACCTTACTAAGAACTATTGCTGGTTTAGAAAAACAAGATACAGGAGATATATTGATTCAAGATAAGTTAGTGAATGATTTAGCTCCTTATATGCGTGATATTTCTTTTGTATTTCAAGATGCTTCATTATTTGCTCATATGAATGTTTTTCATAATATTGCTTATGGGAATCATGGTAATATGGATAAAAAACAATTGCGCCAAAAAGTAGAAAAAATATCAAAGATATTAAAGATAGAAGATTTATTAACGCGATATCCTTCTAAATTATCTGGAGGGCAAAGACAAAGAGTGGCAATTGCTAGAGCTATTTGTAAATCTAGTAAATTAATATTGATGGATGAACCTTTTAGTAATCTAGATGCGCAATTAAAAGAAGATTTAATTCAAGAAATTAAAATGTTACAAAAGGAATTAGATCTTATGATAATATATGTGACTCATGATCAAAAAGAAGCCTTTGCTTTAGCAGATAAACTTATTGTGATGGAAGATGGTCGTATATTACAAATAGATAAACCATCAAATGTATATCGTCATCCTATTAATCCTTTTGTAGCTCGCTTTTTTGGCGATATTAATATCTTTGAAGGAAATATTGAAGATGATTATTTAGGATTTGCAAATTATAAAATTAAATTAAATAAGCATTTTTCTAATGGAAAAATATTATTTGGTATTAGACCAGAAGATATCATTATTGGTAGTACAATTGAACTACAAGATGTACAAAAAGAAGATCGTGGAAATTATTATTTATATATGGCTAAAATAAAAGATTTTCCTATAAGTATTAAGACAAACAATGATGTTTTATTTAATAAGATTGATTTTCCTAAAGAAAAAATAATTGTTTGGAAAAAAGTACTTGACGAAGAAAACCAATAATGGTAATATAAATAGGCATTCGATGGAAAATGTTAATAAATGGGCCTGTAGCTCAGGTGGTTAGAGCGCACCCCTGATAAGGGTGAGGTCGTTGGTTCAAGTCCATTCAGGCCCACCATCGAATTATAAATACATGGGGTTTTAGCTCAGCTGGGAGAGCGCCTGCTTTGCACGCAGGAGGTCAGGAGTTCGATCCTCCTAAGCTCCACCATTATAAAAAATTAGCCTTAAGTAAATTCTTAAGGTTTTTTTATATATTAAAGGAATATATGATAAAATAAATTTATGGAAAAGAAAGATACAACAAATATAGTAGATTATTTATTGTGGCGAGGAGATTTAGACTTTGATAAAGATCCTTTTAATGAAGTAGATGCTTTAGTATTATCGCGTTTTTCATATATGGATATGAAAAATATATTATGGAATGATAATAATGGTATAACTATTGAACAAGCCTATGAAAAATATATTGCTAATATTGATGAAAGGCCAAAGTTTGCTCCACAAGATCCAGAATTATTTCGTTTAATGGCTCAATCTGAACGTTATAGGAATTTAAAACTTATTTATCATGATTTTATTTTTAGTAATGATGAAGTAGAACAATTTTCTACGGTTACGATTGAACTACCAGGAAATAGACATTTCTTATCATTTAGGGGAACGGATAATACGATTAATGGTTGGAAAGAAGATCTATTAATGACTTTTGATGAAATGGTTCCGTCGCAATTTGATGCCTTAGAATATACTAGTATCGTAGCCCAAAATACGACAGGAGATTTATTTTTAGGAGGACATTCAAAAGGAGGAAATTTAGCAATTTATGCCGCTTTATTTTGTGATGAAGAAATAGCGAAAAGAATCAAAGGAGTATTTTCTTTTGATGGACCAGGTCTTCATAAAAATTTATTAAAGGATATTGATAATAAAATTGTTTTGCCATATATTGCAACTTATATGCCACAATCTTCCTTTTTTGGCAAGATGTTGTCGCATCGAGAATTACAAGTTACCGTTCATTCCAATGCTTCAGGGGTATTGCAACATGATATTTATACTTGGAAAGTTGTACGTAATGATTTTGTCTTAAGTGAAGAAGATACGATGATATCACGCGTATTTGATCAAGCTTTTCATGATTATTTAGCTAAATTATCAAAAGAAGATCGTGAATCAGTAGTTAATATTATTTTTGATGCAGTAGAAAAATGTGATGGGGATACTATGGAAGATCTTACTAAACATTTCGTTGGTAATCTTTTAACTGTTATGAAACATATGAATCATTTGGGTGAAGAGGATAGCCAATTAGTAAAAGAAGCTATTGGTATTTTAGGAGATTCTATTAAAGAAGGAATTATCGAAGAATTTTCTAGTTATATTCCATTTTTAAAAGATAAAACAAAAAAAGAGCAATAGCTCTTTTTTTAATCTGGTTTTTCGCCAATTGCATCATGATGCATATTAGCATAAATTTTATTCATGAATTCATCTGGATATATCTTATCATATAATTCGCCTAGTGGTGTTAATGGTGGGTTACCATCAGCTCTTTGACCTTGACGGAATAATGCTGTATAGGATACAAACATATTTAAGCACATAAATACTACTAGAATAGGTAATAAGATTTTTCCTACTTTATAAGGTATCATTTCAATTAATTTGCTTAAAAATGGATATATGTAGCGCATAAATACTAATCCGCCTAATCCCCAGAATAACATGAATGGAATGGTTGTTCGCCCTCCGATGTTAAGTGGCATATTGGAATAATCCCAAGCATTTCCGCCAAAAAGCATTTCGCCAATCCAACTTAAGCTATATTCTGCTACCCCTCCAATTAATGCGGAATAAATATAGGTCTTCCACCATGGTCTTGTATCATTGTGTTTGCCTAATAATAAAGCAAAACCAGCAAAGCCAAATCCGTAGATAGGATTAAAAGGACCGTAGATGATACCTTGTCGAGATTCCCAAACACCATTTCTAACAAAATTTAAAATTTCTTCATAATAAGTTCCGATGATGCAACCAATAAAGAACATAAAGAATATTTTGGCAAAGCACCATCCCTTAGCAAATACTTGCTTTTCGTCTGTTTTATTTATTGTATTCTCCATAACGCTAAAATTATAACAAAATTATAATAATATGCAAATAATATTTGACTTAATAAATCTATAGTGTTATCATAAATAGGCATTCGATGGAGTGGTAATCTAATTGGGCCTGTAGCTCAGGTGGTTAGAGCGCACCCCTGATAAGGGTGAGGTCGTTGGTTCAAGTCCATTCAGGCCCACCATCGAATTATAAATACATGGGGTTTTAGCTCAGCTGGGAGAGCGCCTGCTTTGCACGCAGGAGGTCAGGAGTTCGATCCTCCTAAGCTCCACCATACGGGTATTGGTCGAACACTTACTTCTTCCCGGGAGGGTTTGCAATAAGAGTTGGACTTGACATAAAGGATCGCCGATAAGGTGATCTTTTCTTTGTGTGCCAGGCATGGCATATGTCTTACTGGTGAAAGTCCAGTCACAGGTTTCTACTGCTAAGTGTAGCGAACCA
>CALVCO010000010.1 GCA_944326095.1 uncultured Erysipelotrichaceae bacterium
AATAAGTTATAAGAAATTGGAATTGCTTAGTGCAAGGAATAGCTATTTAAAAGAAGAAAGGAGCAGGCAATTCCTCCTTAACTTATAGAAGTTAGAGTATCCTTGCCTAATATTTAGATGAAATTAATCTTATTTAAACAAGTTGATTATAGAGATAATGATTTGATAGTTAATGGAATTAATGAAAATAATCAAAGAATTAGTTTTTTAATCAAAGGAGCTAAAAAGCCAAATAGTAAAAGTGCGGCATATTGTATCTTAGGAAATGAATATAATTATATTTGTGATCAAGAAGATATTATCAAGATGCATAAGTTTAAAGGTGGAGAATTATTAAAGTCTCACCATCATATCTTAGATTCTCTATTAAAGATAGCTTGTTTTAATTGTTTACTTGAATTGACGGATAAATTATGTAAAGAAGATGAAATTATTACTGATGGATTATATAAAAATTTAGCTAAGGCCTTAGATTTATTAGAAAAAGATGCACATGAACTTTTAGTTTTAGCATTATTTATGGCATATGCTTGTGAACAATTGGGAATAAAACCTGCAGTAGATAAATGTGTAGAGTGTGATAGTGATAAAATTGTTGCTTTAAGTGTGGAAAAAGGAGGATTTATTTGTCAAAATCATCATGAAAGTAATGATCAATTATATAAGAATATTGAATTGTTAAAACAATTTCGTTATATAAATAAAGCTAGTTTTGATAATTATGAACAATTATGTTATTTAGATGTAAGTTTATTAGTTATAAATTGCTTTAATAATTTTTTAAATATACATGGGGCTATTAATTTAAACAGCTATGAATTTTTAACAACCATCGTAAAAAGTGCTATAAATTAGCGCTTTTTTATGTTATATTATAAGATGACTTAAAAGGGAGAAAAATATGGATATCAAGGATAAAACGTTTAATAAAATAGTATCTCATGCCAAGGAACAAGGATTTGTATTTCAAGGATCAGAAATTTATGGTGGTCTAAGTAATACATGGGATTTTGGTCCTTTAGGTGTTGAACTAAAGAATAATATTAAAAATGCATGGTGGAAAAAATTTATTCAAGAAAGCCCATATAATGTAGGAATTCAAACTGCAATCTTGATGAATCCTAAGGTATGGGAAGCTAGTGGTCACTTATCAGGTTTTAGTGATCCGTTGATGGATTGTCGTCAATGTAAGACTAGACATCGTGCCGACCATATTATTGAAGAATTTAGTAAGGGGACAGTTAATCCTGAAGGTTGGTCAAATGAACAAATGATGGATTATATTAAAGAAAATCATATACCTTGTCCTGATTGTGGGGCTCATGATTTTACTGAGATTCGTCGCTTTAATTTGATGTTTAAAACTTTCCAAGGAGTTTTGGAAGATGCTAAAAGTGCTATTTATCTTCGCCCTGAAACTGCTCAAGGAATGTTTGTTAATTTTAAAAATATTCAACGTACTTATCGAAAAAAATTACCTTTTGGTATTGGTCAAATAGGAAAATCTTTTAGAAATGAAATAACTCCAGGTAATTTTATTTTCCGTACTAGAGAATTTGAACAAATGGAAATGGAATTTTTCTGTAAACCTGGAACTGACTTAGATTGGTATGCTTATTGGAAACAATATTGTATGGATTGGATTTTAAGTTTAAATGGTAATAGAAAAGACAATTTACGTTTCCGTGATCATAGTAAAGAAGAACTAAGTTTCTATTCTGTAGGAACATGTGATATAGAATATAATTTCCCTTGGGGATGGGGTGAATTATGGGGCATAGCTGATCGTACAGATTATGATTTAAGTAGACATGCAGAATATGCCAAAGTTAATATGGAATATTTAGATCCAACAACTAATGAAAAATTTATTCCTTATTGTATTGAACCAGCTGTTGGTGTTGAACGTTTATTCTTAATGTTTTTTACTGAAAGTTATGATGAAGAAGTAATCAATGAAAAAGATACACGAATTGTAATGCACTTTAGTCCTATTTTAGCACCAATTAAAGCAGCAATATTCCCATTGCGTAAAGATTTAAAGGATAAAGCTTTGGAAATTTATGCTGATTTAAGTAAAGAATTTACAGTAGATTATGATGAAGCAGGCAGCATTGGTAAACGTTATCGCCGTCAAGATGCAATTGGTACACCATATTGTATAACAGTAGATCCACAAACTAATGAAGATAATTGCGTTACTGTTCGTGATCGCGATACGATGGAGCAAGTTAGAATGCCTATTGATGAGGTTAAAGCTTATATTAAAAAATCATTGGAATTTTAAAAATATTTAGAAGGGGATGATTGAATGCGCATATCACAAACTGATATTGATAATATTAGGCAACAAGCTGATATTGTTGATATAATAGGGCGCTACATTCCTATTGAAAAAAAAGGTAGTAATTCTTATAAAGCTATTTGTCCATTTCATGATGATCATGATCCTAGCTTGAGCATATCTAAATCAAGGCAAATTTTTAAATGTTTTGTTTGCCAAAAAGGTGGTAATGTTTTTACTTTTGTTCAAGAATATGAAAAAGTAGATTATATTCAAGCTGTTGCGAAAGTAGCTAGTATGATTAATTATCCTTTGGATACTAGTAAAATTGTTTCAGTTAAAAAAGTTGATAGTAAATATGCTAATTATTACAATTTATTAAATGAAATGATTAAATTTTGTCATTATAGTTTAAATACTAGTATTGGCTTAAGTGCCAAAGAATATTTATATGCTCGTAAAATTGATGATAAGCTTATAGATATGTTTGATATAGGTTATAATGGGAAAAATAATAGTGTTTATAATTTTTTAAAAGCTAAAAAATATGATAAAGAACTAATGGTTGAAACCAATATTATCTTTGATAATGAATATGGAGAAAATGATGTATTTGCGAATCGAATAGTTTTTCCTATTCATGATGAGTTTGGTAATCCTATTGGTTTTACTGCTAGAGCATTAGATGATAATGCTAGTAAATATATAAATACATCGACTACGCCAATATATGTTAAAGGTGATTTTGTATATAATATGCATAGAGCAAAAAGTTATGCAAAAAAACTAAATTCAATTATTGTGGTTGAAGGAGTTATGGATGTAATAGCTTTTGCTAAGGCAGGTATATATAATGTTGTAGCAACTTTAGGTACAGCTATTACTGCTAAACAACTAAATTTGATTAAACAATGTAGCATGAATTTGATTTTAGCATATGATGGAGATTTAGCAGGGCAAAATGCTATATATAAGGCAGGAATCATGGCGGTAGATAATGGTTTTAATGTAAGTGTTTATCGTAATGATACGCAATTAGATCCTGATGAAATCATTCAAAATAAGGGAATGGATTATCTAAAACAAAGTGTTGATGAGCCTTATGTTTGGATGGAGTTTATATTTAAATATTTACAAAAGAAATATAATTTAGAAATATATAGCGAAAAGAAAGAATTTATAAATGAAATTATTGAACAAATAAAAAAATTAAAAGATGAATATGATCGTTTAAATTTTAAACATCAATTAGAGAATATAACTGGTTTTAGTTTAGGAAATATGTTAAATGTTCCTAAGCAACAAACAAAAATTTTAAAAGTTCAAAATGCTAAGGTTAGTAATGGCCTATATGATGCACAAATTCAAATCTTAAATGCTATGTTACAAAACTTTGATGCTATTGAGATATTCATAAACAATTTAGGCTTTTTGCCTGATGATAATTGTCAATTATTAGCTATGATGATTATTGATGAATATCGCCAAAATAAAAAGATAGATGCTTCAAAGCTTTTTGATCAAATAGATGATGAAAATGTCCAATCGCTTTTGGTTAAGATTATTAATGATACTTTAGAGGAAGCATATAGTGAGGATAGACTCAATGGAGCTATTAAAAGAATTAAGATATATATGCTTGAGACAAGAAGTAAACAAATCAAAAAGCAATTAGGCTCATTAAATGATCTTATATCAAAACAGCAATTAATGGAGCAATTAAATAGTAATTATAAGGAGTTGAGGAAACTTTATGACGAAAAAGAATGAAGAAAAAAAATTAGAAAATGGTCATGTTAAATTTGAAACGGTAAAAGGTAAAGGTAAGAATAAACAAATATTAACCTTAGATGAATTAAAAGAACAGTTTCAAAAAGCATTTGAAACCAATAAAGTTTTATATCAAGCTGATGTACTAGAAGCATTAGATAAGATTGATTTAAATGAAAGTCAAACCGAAGATCTTTATGATTGGTTTAATCAAATGGGCATTAATTTAACAGAAGATGAGGATATTGATGTTTCTAAAGTCGATGATGATTTAGATGATTTAATTGATGATGATAATCTAGATGCTGAAGATATAGATACTAGTATCTTAGATAATTCTTTATTAGGTATTGATGTTGGCAATGCACCAGTAAAGATTAATGATCCTGTTAAAATGTATTTAAAAGAAATTGGTAGGGTTCCATTATTAAAACCTGATGATGAATTAGAAATTGCGAAAAGAATTGAAAATGGCGATGAAGAAGCTAAAAATATTTTGATTTCTAGTAACTTACGTTTAGTTGTATCAATTGCTAAAAAGTATGTTGGTAGAGGTATGTTATTTTTAGATTTGATTCAAGAAGGTAATATGGGATTAGTAAAAGCTGTTGAAAAATTTGATTATCGTAAAGGATTTAAATTTTCTACTTATGCTACTTGGTGGATTAGACAGGCTATTACTAGAGCTATTGCTGACCAAGCTAGAACTATTCGTATTCCTGTTCATATGGTTGAAACAATCAATAAACTAACAAGAATTGAAAGACAATTAGTTCAAGACTTAGGTCGTGATCCTACGGCAGAAGAAATTGCGGCTAAAATGGATGGTATTACTCCTGAAAAGGTTAGAGAAATTAAAAAGATTGCTTTAGATCCAGTTTCTTTAGAAACACCTATTGGTGAAGAAGATGATTCACATTTAGGAGATTTTATTGAAGATAAGGATGCAATGAGCCCTGATCAATATGCCAATAACCAATTATTAAAAGATGAAATAAATAAAGCATTATCGGAATTGACAGAAAGAGAAGAAAAAGTTTTAAGACTTCGTTTTGGTCTATATGATGGTAGAACTAGAACACTGGAAGAAGTTGGTAAAGAATTTAATGTTACTCGTGAGCGCATACGTCAAATTGAGGCTAAAGCTTTACGTAAATTAAAGCATCCAACACGTTCTAAACGTTTGAAAGACTTTAGAGAAAAATTATAATGCTTAATAAACGTTTACAAGCGATTGCTCAAATGCTAAAACCATGTGAAATAGTAGCTGATATTGGTTGTGATCATGCTTTTTTGGCTATTTATTTAATTGAGAATGAAATTGCTAAAAAAGTATATGCTACAGATGTAGCTGATGGTCCTTTAAATATAGCTAAAACAAATGTTGCCTTGTCAAAATTAAATGATAAGATTGAATGTCGTTTGAGCAATGGTTTTGAAAATATTCCTGATGATTTAAATGCTGCTATTATTGCAGGAATGGGCTATCATACGGCTAAAATGATCTTGGAAAATGCAATTAATCGTTTAGAAAGACTAGATCAGATTATCGTACAAATTAATACAGACGTAGAATTGTTTAGAAAATGGTTAAGTGATAATTGTTATACGATTGAAGATGAAAAGATTGTTTTTGATCGTAAATATTATACAATTATTAAATTTAATACAAAAAAATTTAGAGCATTAACGGATGATGAGATAGAATTTGGACCATGTTTATTGATAAAACAAGAACCAGAATTTATTGAATATATTCAAAATAAATTGCTTACATTTAAAATGATTGCTAAAAAAATTACTACGGATGTCGATAAAAAGAATATGATTGCTAAAAAAATTAAACAATATGAATTTGTTTTGGACAATATTATAAATAAAAAAACTTTTTGATTTAATTTTCAAAAAGTTTTTTTAATATAAAAAACTGTTGGCATTTACCAACAGCTATTGACTTTGTTTAATTATTTAACTGAATTAACAGCTTTTGCTAAACGTGATTTTTGACGAGCAGCATAGTTGCTATGTTTGATATTGCTAGCAACTGCTTTATCTAATAATTTATTAGCGTTGTCAAATGCTTTAACAGCAGCTTCTTTATCATTAGCTTCAACGGCTACTAATACGTTTTTAATAGCAGTTTTTAATGCTGTTTTTTCACCTTGTTTTGCATTTTGTTTTTTAAGGTTAGTGATAGCACGTTTCTTTTGAGATTTAATATTAGCCACAAGTACACCTCCTATAATTGCCTTTTGATTATAGCAAACTTAGTTATTTTTTGCAAGAATATGATATAATCATATAGTTAATTAGGGAGGGAAGTAATAAAATGAAAGATATTAGAATCATATTTATGGGAACGCCAGTATTTTCTTGTAGTATTTTACAAACATTACTTGATGAAAAATATAATGTTGTTGCAGTGGTAAGTCAACCTGATAAAAAAGTTGGAAGAAAGCAATTGATTCAAGCAACACCGGTTAAAAGCTTAGCTATGCAATATAATATAGATGTGTTACAAATGGATAGTATCAAAGAAGAATATGATAAGGTTTTAGCATATAAACCTGATTTAATCGTAACATGTGCTTATGGCCAATTTGTTCCTAAAGTAATTTTAGATTATCCCAGATATGGATGTATAAATGTGCATGCTTCCCTTTTGCCTAAACTTAGGGGAGGAGCACCTATTCATAAGGCAATTATAAATGGTGAGCATAAAACAGGAATAACTATCATGCAGATGATACCTAAAATGGATGCGGGTAAGATGTATGCAAAAAAGGAAGTTATAATTGAAGATGATGATACAACAAGCATTTTACATGATAAGTTGATGATTGCAGGTTCACAATTATTAAAGGAAATGTTACCGGATTATCTTGAAGGAAAAATTGAAGGTATTTCTCAAGATGAATCTTTAGCAACTTTTGCTTATAATATTTCTAAAGAAGAAGAATTTATTAGTTTTAAAAATGATGTTAATATAACATATAATCACATACGTGGGCTTATTGATTGGCCTGTGGGTTATGGATTAATAAATGGCCAGCGTCTAAAAATTCATAAAGCATGTAAAGTAATATGTAAGCATCATGATGCTTTAGGTAAAGCATTTATGAAAGATAATATTATTTATGTTGCATGTGAGAATGGATATATTGGCTTGATTGAAGTTCAATTAGCTGGTAAAAAGAAGATGAATGCAATAGATTTTTATAATGGTAATAAAGAATTGATTTCAAAATATTATTTTGATTAGAGGTAGTAGATGGAACAAAAATATATACGTAATTTTTCAATAATTGCTCATATAGATCATGGTAAATCAACTTTAGCAGATAGAATTTTAGAGTTGACTAATACACTTGAACAAAGAGAAATGCAAGACCAAATCTTAGACTCTTTAGATCTTGAAAGAGAAAGAGGTATAACCATAAAATTAAATGCAGTACAGTTGAAATATACAGCAAAAGATGGGCATGATTATATCTTTCATTTAATTGATACACCAGGGCATGTGGATTTTACCTATGAAGTTAGTAGGTCTTTAGCAGCATGTGAAGGTGCAATTTTAGTAGTAGATGCTGCTCAAGGTATTGAAGCTCAAACTTTAGCCAATGTTTATTTGGCTTTGGATAATAATTTGGAAATTATTCCAGTTATTAATAAGATTGATCTTCCAAGTGCTCAACCAGAACTTGTAAAAAAAGAAGTTGAAGATGTTATTGGTTTAGATTGTAGTGATGCTCCATTGATTTCAGCTAAAAATGGTATAAATATAGATCAAGTATTAGAGAAAATTGTTAAATGTGTTCCTAGTCCTAATGGTGATCCAAATGGTCCTTTAAAAGCTTTAGTATTTGATTCATTTTATGATGCATATCGTGGAGTAATTGCTTTTATTCGAATCAAAGAAGGTTCTTTAAAAGTGGGCGATAAAATTCGTTTTATGGCAACCAATGCTGTCTATGAAGTTGTTGAGTGTGGAGTAAGAACACCAAAAGAGATAAAAAAAGATTGCTTGGAATGTGGAGAAGTAGGTTGGGTTGCGGCAAGTATTAAATCAGTAAAAGATGTTAGGGTAGGTGATACTTTAACTAATGCTATAGATAGTGCCCAAGAGCCATTACCAGGATATCGTCAGATGAATCCAATGGTATATTGCGGATTATATCCTACGGATAGTGATAAATATAATGATTTAAGAGATGCTTTAGAGAAATTGCAATTGAATGATGCTTCTTTACATTTTGAAGCGGAAACATCTCAAGCACTTGGATTTGGATTTAGATGTGGTTTTTTAGGCTTGTTACATATGGATGTAATTCAAGAAAGATTGGAAAGAGAATATAATCTTAATCTTATTGCAACAGCACCTTCGGTAATATATCATTGTTATCTTACTGATGGTTCGATGATTAAGGTAGATAATCCTAGTATGTTACCAGAAACGCAAAAGATTGATCGTATTGAGGAACCTTATGTAAAAGCAAGTATCATAGTTCCTAATGATTATGTTGGTAGTGTAATGGAGCTATGTCAAAATAAACGTGGTATATATAAAGATATGCATGTAATTGATGATAATCGATACCAAATTGATTATGAATTACCTCTAGGGGAAATTATCTTTGATTTTTTTGATCGCTTAAAATCTTGTACTAAGGGTTATGCTAGTTTAGATTATGAGATGATAGGATATCGTGAAGGTAAATTAGTTAAAATGGATATCTTGTTAAATGGTGAAATAATTGATGCTTTATCTATTATTGTATTTAAAGATTTTGCTTATCAACGTGGTAATGCTATATGCGTTAAATTAAAAGATTTAATTCCTAAACAGCAGTTTGAAATACCTGTTCAAGCAGCTATAAATGGTAAGGTTATTGCTCGTACTAATATTAAATCATTACGTAAAAATGTCTTGGCAAAATGTTATGGTGGAGATATAAGCCGTAAGAAAAAATTATTAGAAAAGCAAAAAGAAGGTAAAAAACGAATGAAAGCAGTGGGTTCAGTCGAAATACCTCAAGAAGCATTTATGGCGGTTTTATCAATGGATGATAGTGGAAAAAAATAATGACTAAAGGATTATATATACATGTTCCTTTTTGTAAGACAATTTGTTATTATTGTGACTTTTGTCATATTGGCTATAATGAACAAATTGTTGATAAATGGCTTATAGCTTTAGCAAGTCAATTAAATAATACAGATATTGAAGATATTGATTCTATATATATTGGTGGAGGAACCCCTAATTGTTTAAATAATGAACAATTAGAAACATTATTTAAATTATTAGAACCTTATAGTAAAAATGTAAAAGAATATACAATTGAAATTAATGCTGAATCTATGAATGATGAAAAATATCATTTATTAAAAAAGTATAATATTAATCGTATAAGTATTGGTTTAGAATCTACAGATGATAAAATGTTAAAATTATTAAATAGAAAGTCAAGTTTTGTAGACATAAAAAATTGTATTAATTCTTTTATAGATGTGGGTATAAATAATATATCAATTGATTTAATGTATTCCTTACCTAATCAGACTTTAAAAGATTTTATGTACGATATTGACCTTGTACTTACATTACCAATAAAACATATTTCTATTTATGCTTTAACTATTGAAGAAAATACTGTTTTTGGTCGAAAAGGAATTAAAAGTCAAGATGATGATATTGAAGCAGATATGTATTTACAAGCTATTGATAAATTTGAACAAGCTGGTTTTAAGCAATATGAAATAAGTAATTATGCTAAAGAGGGATATCAAAGTATTCATAATTTGCATTATTGGCATTTCGATGATTTTTATGGAATTGGTCCTGGAGCTAGTGGTAAGATTGATTATTATCTATATGATAATACTAGGAATGTAAAAGAATATATTCAAAATCCTCAAAGTAAAGATATTATGCCATTTGCCGATAAAGATGAAGAGATGTTTGAACATATCATGATGAATTTAAGATTGGTGGAAGGTATTGATATTATAAAATTTAATGAGCGTTATAATATTGATATTATAGCAAAGTATAAAAAAGTAATTGATGATTTACTATCTAAAAATCTTTTAAGCATAGAAGGAAATTTTCTAAAATGTACTAAGCAGGGATTACCTTTATTAAATAGCATTTTAACGCAATTTATGGATTAATTAGCTTGAATAAATATAATAAATATGATAACATATAAAAGCTTTTGATCTGGGTTTGACGTTACCTCTAGACGTATTACGCGGATTAAAAGGTCTTAGAAAAAATGGAGGAAATAAAATGTTAACTAAAGCAGAAAAAACACAAATTATTAAGGATTATGCGCGTTTTGAAGGTGATACAGGAAGCGTTGAAGTACAAGTTGCAGTTTTAACAGCTCAAATCAATCGTTTAACTGAACACTTGAAAGAACACAAAAAAGACTACCATTCAACAAGAGGATTGATGAAAATGGTAGGTCGTCGTAAGAATTTCTTAAATTATCTAAAAGATAAAGATATCAATAGATATCGTGATCTAGTTTCAAGATTAGGTTTAAGAAAATAATGGTCATGCTTGCATGATCTTTTTCTTTATTTTAATAATGAACTAGTGTATATTATTAATATAAGGGTGAGTAATATGGCACAAATATTAAAAGAGAATGTTAGAAATAAAATTGTTGAAGCTGCGATATCGGAAATATATCAAAAAGGTGTAAAGAAGATTAGTATGCGCAATATTGCTTCAAAAGCAGAAATGACCGTGGGGAATTTATATCGTTATTATCCTAGTAAAGAGGCTTTAGTAAAAAGTATTATTTATCCTGTAATTAATAAAATTGATTATGCGATTAAAAATGCTAGTAATAAAAAGATTGGTTTTTTAAATGTGAATGATATTAACGTTAGCATTGATGATGTAAATGAAGCTATTGAAAATCTTGCGGATAAGTTAATAGAAATTTATGATGATAACCCGATTGTCATGAAAATTATTATGAAAAATGAATTCGTTAATAAGAATATAATTGATTGGCTAGCTAATCTAATGATTTCTTTTAGCGATAAATGGTATGAAGAACATTTAGATGATGAATATTATTATATAGTTGCTACATCAATTTTTGGCGGAATGAGTTATGCTTTTAGCAATATTGAAAATAGAGAAACTCTAGCCAATAATTTCAAATTATATTTAAAACATATTATTAAAATTTTAGGAGCATGACTTATGAGTTTTATTGAATTTCAAAATGTAAAAAAAATATATAAGATGGGTGAAGTAGAAATTGAAGCATTATCTGGAGTTGACTTTACCATAGAAAAAGGAGAATTTGTAGTTATTGCTGGGCAATCAGGAGCAGGGAAAAGTACGATATTAAATATCCTAGGTGGTATGGATAATTGTACTAGTGGAAATATTTTTGTTGATGGTGTGGAAGTTAGCAAGATGGATGCTAAAGAACTTTGTATATATCGTCGATATGATATTGGCTTTGTTTTCCAATTTTACAATTTAGTACAGAATTTAACTGCTAAAGAAAATGTAGAATTAGCAACACAAATTTGTAAAAACCCTTTAAATATTGATGAAACAATAGAAGCTGTAGGATTAAAAGAACGTAAAAATAATTTTCCATCTCAACTATCAGGTGGTGAACAACAACGTGTAGCTATTGCTAGAGCTTTAGCTAAAAATCCTAAATTATTATTATGTGATGAGCCTACGGGTGCTTTAGATTATCAAACAGGAAAACAAGTATTAAAATTATTGCAAGATACATGTCGTGAAAGAAAAATGACCGTTGTGGTAATTACTCATAATCTTGCATTATGTCCTATGGGAGATAAAGTTATTCATGTAAAAAGTGGTAAGATTGCTAATATTGAAATTAATGAACATCCAAAGGATATAGAAAGTATTGAGTGGTAAATATGAAGAGCATGTTGTTTAAAAATGCTATTAAAACGATAGGTAAAACCAAAGGAAGATTTTTCTCTATCTTGGCAATAGTTGCCGTTGGAGTAGCATTTTTCTCGGGAGTTTTAGCTAGTGCTCCAAATATGAAATATAATGCTGACTTATATTTTGATGAATATAATTTGATGGATTATCAAATTATGTCTAATTTTGGACTAACTGATGAAGATATCCAAAGCTTGGAAAAAATCGATGGAATTGAAGGTATAATGCCAGCATATAGTGCGGATGTTCTTGCGAATATTAATGATAAAGAAAGTGTTATTAAGGTTCATTCATTAGATATTGATGATACAAGTTTACAAAATAAAAATTATATTAATCAAATTGTAGTTGAAGAAGGAAGATTACCTACTAAAAGTGGAGAATGTATTGTTGAACAATCTTTAATGGTAGAAGATCCTATTGAAATAGGTGATACAATTACTATTCGTTCTGGAACTGATGATGATATAAATGATACCTTTAATACTACTAGTTTTAAAGTAGTTGGTTTAATGCATTCACCATATTATTTATCATACCAAAAAGGTTCTTCAAATATAGGTGGAGGAACAGTTAATTATTATATGTATGTTCCTAGTGAAGATTTTGCTTTAGATGTATATACGGAGGCATATCTTACAGTTGAAGGGGCTAAAAAATATAATAGTTATTCTCAAAGCTATTTTGATTATATTGAGGATATTACTAATGAATTAGAAAATCTAGGAATTGAACGTTCAGAAATAAGAAGAGCGGATATTTTAGATGAAGCACAAACTGAATTAGATAAATATCAAAAAGAATATGAAGAAGGCTTACAAACTTATAATGAAGAGATTAGTAATGCAGAAAAACAAATTGAAGATGGTAAACTTGAACTATTAGAAGGACGTTTAACTTTACAATCAAAGAAAGATTTAGCTGAAAGTCAATTTGCTTCTGCTCAAATACAAATTGAAACAAATAAACAACAATTAGCAATGATTAGTGAAGAATTAGCTAAAGTTAGGGCTGAATATGATAGCCAAAATGCTCAAATGATTGCGCAAAAAGAAGAGGCTCAAAAACAATTAGATGAAGCTTCAAAACAAGAAGAAACTGCTCAACAAGCATATGATGCTCAAAATGTTATATATACAGAATATCAAACAGCTAGTGATAATTTAAATGCATATGAAACTGAAAATACTATTTTAGAAGCAGATAATACTATTCAACAATCGTTGATTGATACAAATAATAAATTATTAGAAGATCCAAATTTAACTGAAGAAAATAGAGCTCAATTAGAAAAACAAATTGTTGATGCGAATAATAAAATTTCCGAAAATAATACTAAAATAAATGAAAATAATGTAAAAATTGAAGAAATTAACGCTAAATATCCTAATCTTAATGAAGATTTAACTAATGCATCTATTGAATTAGCTAGATGTGAAACAGAACTTCAAGCTTACCAAGCACAAGTTAGTTTATTAGAACAAACAATAGCTGGAATTGATGAAGGATTGGATGCATCTAAGCAAGTATTAGATGAATTGCAACAAAAAGTTGATAGTTATAATCAACAAATTGTTGATGGTGAAAATCAATTAGCAACCCAAAAAGCTCAAGCAGAGGTAGAATTTGCTAAAGCACAAAAAGAATTAGAAAATGCAACTTATACCCTTGCTCAAGGAGAAATTGAACTTGAAAAACAGAAACAAGAGGGTCAAGAAAAACTTGATGATGCTTATGATGAATTAGTTAAAGCTCAAGATCAAATAGATCAAATAGGTGAGGCAAGATGGTATGTTTTAGATCGTCATAGCCATTATAGTTATGTAGATTATGAAGGGGCAAGCGATAGAATTGAAGCAATTGCTAAAGTATTCCCAGTATTCTTCTATTTTGTTGCAGCACTAGTATGTTTAACAACTATGACAAGGATGGTTGATGAAGAGAGAAGTGAAATTGGCACTTTAAAAGCTTTAGGTTATAGTAATGGCAAAATTGCTTTTAAATACGTTTTCTATGCAGCGATTGCTAGTGTTATTGGTTCTATTTTAGGGCTTTTAGTAGGTGTATTTGCCTTCCCATATATTATTTATACGGCATGGAATATGATGTATCTATTACCTTCACAAATGCATTTTGAAATGCAATGGGATATTATGATTACAGCAACCATTTTATCTGTATTGATAACGACAATTGCTTCATTCTCATCATGTTATAAATCCTTGGTTGAAGTTCCTAGTGAACTTATGCGTCCAAAAGCACCAAAAGTTGGTAAAAAAATATTATTAGAAAGAATTACTTTTATCTGGAAACGTTTATCATTCACTTCAAAAGTAACCTGTCGTAATATCTTTAGATATAAGAAAAGATTTATTATGACAGTTGTAGGTATATCTGGCTGTACAGCATTGATTGTTGCAGGATTTGGTATAAAAGATTCCATAAATACAATTGTAGATAAACAATTTGGCGAAATATTTAAATATAATGGAGTTGTTACTATTGATGATTCTTTAAGTAATTCGCAAAAGGATGAATTGGTTTTGGAAATTGAAAATAGTTCATCAATTAGTGATGCATTTTTAACTTATACTGCAAATGGAACATTAACTTTTGATGGCGAAAGCCGTGATGTTACTATTACTGTTATCGATGATAATGAAACATTTAAAGATTTTATTGATCTTCATGAAAGAAAAACAAATAAGCCATTAGCTTTATCAACAAATGGAATTATCATAACTGAAAGAATGGCTAATGCCTTAAATATTGGTATAGGTGATGTTATATCATTAGAAAATGTTGATGGTATGGCTAGAGATTTTACAGTGGATGGCATTTGCGAAAATTATGTTAATCATTATGTCTTTATGACTAGCGCAACATTTAAGAATACTTATGATATTAGAGCTGTAAATAATTCTATTTTACTTAAGGTAATAGATGAATATCAAAATGATGATTCAGTTCCAGCTAAGCAAATTAGTCAGCTTAATGGAGTAGAAACTTTAACCTTCAATACATCTATTCGCACTAATTTTGAAGACATGATTAAGAGCTTAGACTATATTGTAGTAGTTTTAATAATATCGGCAGGAGCCTTAGCCTTTGTAGTTTTATATAATCTAACTAATGTTAATATTTCTGAAAGAACTAGGGAAATTGCTACCTTAATGGTATTAGGTTTTAATAATAAGGAAGTTAATCATTATATATATAATGAAAATATCTTGTTGACTTTAATTGGTAGTATAGTAGGGCTTGGCTTAGGAAAATTGTTACATTTAACCATAATGGTAGTTGTTGAATTAGACTATATTATGTTTGGTAGGATTATTAATAATATTAGCTATGTTTATGCAGTAATTATTACTTTGGTTTTTGCTTTTATTGTAAATCAAGTTATGAAGAAGAAATTGCGTAATATACCAATGGTTGAATCCTTAAAGAGTGTAGAATAATGCATTTTGCTTGCAATTTTTAATTAAATAAACAATAATAAAATCAGGAGGATTTAAAAATGTCTAAAGAATTAAAATTTTATATTTGTGAACATTGTAAAAATGTTATCGTAAAGGTAAGTGATTCAAATGTACCAGTAGTTTGCTGTGGAACACCAATGAAAGAATTGGTTGCGAATACAACAGATGCTTCTCAAGAAAAACATGTACCAGTAGTTACTAGAGAAAATAATATTGTAAAAGTAACTGTTGGTAGTGAAATTCATCCAATGACAGAAGCCCATTATATTGAATTTGTAGTTTTAGAAACTGCTTCAGGCTTTAGAGTAGCTTATTTGAAACCAAATGATGTTCCTACAGTAGAATTCTATGCTGATGAACCAGTAATTGCTGTATATGCTTATTGCAATTTACATGGTTTGTGGAAAACAAGCGTATAAATGTTGCTTTAAATAGGTTTGATCGTTATGATTGAACCTTTTTTAATTTTTAATATAAGAATGATTTATTCTTTTTTTTAAATTTATGTGTTAATATATAATAGTTGATTAAAGAGGAAAATAGTAAGATGACAAAACAAGAATTTAGTATAGACTTTCATGGAAGAAAGTTAAAAATTGAAACTGGTGAAATTGCTAAACAAGCTGGGGGATCAGTTTTGGTTAGATATAATGATACTGTAGTACTATCATGTGCTACTGCTAATCATGAACCAAAGGATACTGATTTTTTCCCGTTAACTGTAAGTTATGAAGAAAAATTATATTCAGTTGGTAAGATACCTGGTGGTTTCTTACGTCGTGAAGGTAGACCAAGTGAACATGCTACTTTAACTGCTCGTTTGATTGATAGACCTATTCGTCCATTATTTGCCGAAGGTTTTAGAAATGAAGTTCAGGTAGTTAATACTGTTTTATCAGTTGATCCTGATTGTTCTAGTGAAATGGCTGCAATGTTTGGTGCTAGCTTAGCTTTATGTATATCAGATATTCCATTTAATGGGCCTATTGCTGGTGTAATAGTTGGAAGAGTAGATGGAAAATTGATTATTAATCCTAGCGTTGAAGAAATGGAAAAATCAGACATTAATTTAACAGTTGCTGGTACAAAAGATGCAATTAATATGGTTGAAGCTGGGGCAAAAGAAGTTAGCGAAGAAGATATGCTACAAGCTTTAATGTTTGGCCATGAAAATATTAAAACTCTATGCGCATTCCAAGAAGAAATAATTGCTAAATGTGCTAAAGAAAAAATGGAAGTTGTTTTATATGAAATAGATCCTAAGATTAAGCAATTAGTTGATGAAAATGGTAAAAAAGATATAGAAGAAGCTGTAAGTATTAAAGGTAAACTAGAAAGATATGGTAAAATTGATGAATTAATTGCTAAAATGTGTGACATGGTAGCACAATTGCCATATGATAGCGAAAAAGAAAAAGATAAAGCTATTAAACAATGTCATGAATATTGTGTTGAAATTGAAGCTCAAGAAGTTCGTCGATTAATTAGTGTTGATAAAATCCGTCCAGATGGTCGTAAATTAGATGAAATTAGACCATTAAATTCTCAAGTTGATCTATTACCAAGAGCGCATGGTAGTGCATTATTTACTCGTGGAGAAACGCAAGTATTATCAGTTACTACTTTAGGGGCTTTAGGTGATAATCAAATTATTGATGATCTAACAGAAGTTGAAGAAAAACGTTTTATGCATCACTATAATTTCCCTCCTTATTCTGTTGGTGAAACTGGAAGAATGGGAAATCCTGGAAGAAGAGAAATTGGGCATGGTGCTTTAGGAGAAAGAGCTTTATTGCAAGTATTGCCTAGTGAAGAAGAATTCCCTTATTGCATTAGAACGGTTGCTGAAGTATTAGAATCTAATGGTAGTAGTTCTCAAGCAAGTATATGTGCAGGTACAATGAGTTTAATGGCTGCAGGTGTTCCAATTAAAGCACCAGTTGCTGGAGTTGCAATGGGTTTAATTACCTATGGTGATCATTATTCTATACTTACAGATATTCAAGGCATGGAAGATCATTATGGCGATATGGATTTCAAGGTTGCAGGTACTAAAGATGGTATTACGGCATTACAAATGGATATTAAGATTGATGGTATCAATGAAGATATCTTGCGTGAAGCTCTTGCACAAGCTCATAAAGGCCGTTTGGAAATATTAGAAAATATGCTTGCTTGCATTGATAAACCACGTGCAGATGTAAGTAAATATGCGCCTAAATTAGATTCAATCAAGATTCCAGTAGATAAGATTAGAGAAGTAATTGGTACTGGTGGTAAGATGATTAATCAGATTATTGCTGAATGTGATCAAGTTAAGATTGATATTGATGATGATGGAAATTGCGTTATTTATCATATGGATCGTGAAATGATTAATAAAGCAAAATTAATGATTGAAAATATTATTAAAGAAGCTAAAGTAGGAGAAATTTATGATGCAAAAGTAGTTAGATTAGAAAAATTTGGAGCTTTTGTAGAATTATTTGCTAATACTGATGCATTATTACATGTAAGTAAGATTTCATATGAACATGTAGAAAAAGTTGAAGATGTTTTAAAGATTGGTGATATTATTAAGGTAGTAGTTACTGATATTGATGAAAAAGGTAGAATTAATGTTTCTCATCGTGACTTATTAGAAAAACCTGAAGGTTGGGATGAACAACAAGCTGCTAAAAAAGAAAAACATCGTTCACATGGTGAAAAAAGAGTTTTTAAAAAACAAGATTAAGGGGAGGTAATCCCCTTTTTTAAAGGATGATATTATGATTATAAGAAAATATGAACAAGATGATTTATTAGAAATAATTCAATTATTTTATGATACAGTTCATCATATAAATATCAAAGATTATAATTTAGAACAAATAGAAGCATGGACTTCATCCTATAATGATTTAAAGTATTGGCAAAATAAAATGCATAATAGTTATTGCATAGTTGCCCTAATGGATCAAAAAATTGTAGGTTTTGCCAATATTGAAGATAATGGATATTTTGATTGCCTTTATGTTCACTATAGGTATCAAAATAAAGATATAGGATCAAGACTATGTGAGGCGATTGAAGAATATTATCCTAATAAAAAATTTGTTCATGTTTCTTTGACTGCATTAAGTTTTTTTTCAAAACGTGGTTATAAAATCATTAAAAAACAATCTGTCTATAAAGATAATATTATGTTAACTAATATTGTTATGGAAAAAGATTAATTCATTTTTTACAATACATTTATTAAAATTATAAACTTATTAGGAGGAATTGACTATGCGAATGCGCAAGAAAAAATGGGCAATGCCTTATTTAGAAGCTAATACTGATTTTGTTATTTTTCAACCTGAAAGTAATAAAGGAAATTGGAAAAAGATTTTAAATAAAGATATATTACATATAGAAATTGGTTGTGGTAAAGGTGATTACTTTATTCAAATGTCCAATATGTATCCTGATGAAGGATGGTTAGCAATTGAAAAAGATTATAATTGTGCAGCAGTTGCTGCTAAAAAAGCTTTGGAAAATAGACCTGATAATGCTTTGATGATTGCTCATGATGCGGCGAATATCAATGAATGGTTTTTAGATGAAGAAGTAGATGTTATACATTTAAATTTTAGTGATCCATGGCCTAAATCTAAAAATTCAAAGCGTAGATTATCACATAGCAATTTTTTACAACAGTATTTTAAAATTTTAAATAAAAATGGGAAAATCATTTTAAAAACGGATAATAAGAAATTTTTTGAATATTCATTGATAGAATTTACTAATTTTGGATATAAATTAGAGAATGTATGGGTAGATTTTAGAGATGAAGATCATCCAGAAGATGCTATTAGTGAATATGAAGCTAAATTTATGGCATTAGGGCAGCCAATTTATCGGGCGATTTTTTCTAAATCTAATGTTATAATGTAAATGTGGTGATTAAATTGAAAAAAGTACTATTAGTATTATTATTAGTTTTATTATGTGGATGTCAAAGTAATCTTGATGCGCTAGATATTCAACAAAGCTTAATTGAAGCATTTGATGAAGCAAATAGTTTACCTACAGCGCAAGCAGATAATAAGAAAGTTTTCTATAGTTTTTATTTAGAGCCTGAAGTAGGAAGATTAGAGTCTAATGAAACAAGTTCAATTTTAAAATATAAAGAAACAAAATTTGCTATGAATTTAAATATAGCTAAGATTGTTAATGCTCAAAACTATGGGGATATTATACCTTCAACCATAAAGTTGAATGATGAGTTATTAGTAGCTACAGTTAATGGTGAATATTCAGATTTTGATAATAGTATTTATCCATATCAAAGTTATATTTATCAACTATCAGATGATGAATATTATTTAACAATAGATACGCAATATGTTTTCTTTAGTGCTTTAGGTAATGCTAAACAAATTATTGATGTGGTTAAACCTATTATGAAAATTGCTAGGTCTATAGAAATTAATAGTGATGCTATTATGTTAGAATATTCGGCAAAAGAGCGTATTACTTTTGAAGGAGAAGAACTTAGTCTATATGATGAGATTATTCCTACAGAAGGAAGAGTTAGTGATATGATTAATAAAAACAATCAAAATACGGAAACTGATACAAATAATCCTAGTACACCTGGGGAAGAAAATATTTCTGATATTATTCCAAGTGATGAAGAATATCGTACTGATAATTTAGAATAAGCTATTTTTTAGCATTTTAGTGGTTACAAATTGGATAAATTATACTAAAATATAGTAAGGATAAAGGAGAAAAAAAGATGTTTAATAAATTAAAGAACTTAATTTTTGAAGAAGAAGATATTATTGAAGAAGATGAAGATAATTTCGAAGAAAGCTTTGATAGTGAACCAGTAGCAAAACCTGTTAAGCAAAAAGCTAGTAAGAAAGTTGAAAAACCAGTTATTGAAGATAATTATTTTGAGGAAGAAAAACCAGTAAGTAGAGTTTCAAAAGTTGAACAAGTAGTAGAGCCTAAAGATACATATGTTCCTAGTTCTAAACCTAAAGTTCAACAATTTGATAATGTTAAATTAAATAATCTTAAAACTACAAATACGGTAGTTGAGCAACCAAAACCTGTTTCTCAACCAAAGAGTAGTTTAGGTATTGAAGTTGATGATATTAAGACTTATGAACCAGTTAAAAAACCAACGATGTCATCAACTAGAACTACTAGAAATAGCTCTTCAGTTAATACTAAGAAGGTTGCTAAAGTTGAAACAAATTCAACTTATGAAAGAAGACCAGTTATTAGTCCTATTTTTGGTTTGAGTGAAAAAGATGTAAAATCATCTATGAATTCTACTTTGGTACCAAAGACTAATAAAGATGAGGAAAAAGATGATGTAATTTCGCCAATTTATGGAAATGAAATTCGTAAACCTTTCACACAAGAAGTAGAACAAAATAAATTAACTGATGTTGAAAAAGAAGAAAATTATAGTAAGTTAGCTAATAATAAAAAAGTTGAAAAAGAAGATTACAATGACGATGTTCCAGTATTTTCTTTAGATGATATATTAGCTAGTAGAGATGAACAAGATAAAAAAATAGCTAAGAGTGATGTAAAAGAAACTCCAACTAGAGTAGTAAATAGTCGAAATTATAGCTTATTTGATGATGAGGACTAATTTATGATTTATATGATTGGAATTAAAGGGACAGGAATGTCTGCTTTAGCATGTATCTTAAAAGATTTAGGATATGAAGTTGCTGGAAGTGACTTAAATAAACATTTTTTTACCGAAGATTCTTTAATTTCGCGTCATATAAGGATAGATGAGTTTAATGCAAATAATATAAAAGATAATATGACCGTGATTATAGGTAATGCATTTAAAGAAGATTTTTGTGAGGTGCAAGCTGCAAGAAATAATCCAACATGTACTTGTTATCGTTATCATGAATTTCTAGGTAAATTCATGGAAAATTATAAATCGGTATGTGTTGCCGGTAGTCATGGGAAAACCACTACAACAGGAATGCTTTCAAGTATGATGAATGAAAGCTTTCCTAGTGGATATCTTATTGGCGATGGTAGCGGATATGTAAATAAAGATACAAAATATCTTTGTGTGGAAGCTTGCGAATACCGTCGTCATTTTTTAGCTTATCATCCTGAATATGCCATAATTACTAATGTGGAGATAGATCATGTTGATTATTATAAATCTAAAGAAGATTATCGCTTAGCTTATGAACAATTTAGTGAAAATGTTACAAAAGCTCTAGTTATTTTTGGTGATGATGAAGAAGCAAGAAAATTAAATATTAATAAATGTCATTATTGGTATGGTATTAATCATAATAATGATTTTTATGCTGATAATATTGTTGAAACTAGTGAAGATATGACTTTTGATTTATATTTTAAAGATAAATTTATTTATCGTTTTAATTTACCTTTTGTAGGTCGCCATTTATTATGGAATGCAATAGGGGCTATCGCAGTTGGTATTTTAGAAAATATGGATCCTAGAGCTATTGAAAAAGGATTAAGAAACTTCCATGGTGTAAAAAGAAGATTTGTAATTGAAAAACATGGACAAAATGTTTTTGTAGATGACTATGCTCATCATCCTACAGAAGTTAAAATAACTGTTTTAGCAGCTCGTAAACGTTTCCCTGATAAAAAGATTGTGGCTATATTTAAACCACATAGAGTTTCCAGAGTTTATTATTTTGCTTCAGAATTTGCAGATGCTTTAAAATTAGCAGATAAAGTTTATTTATGTGATTTTACAAGCATTGATGATAAAGAAGAAGGTATCGATATTGATATCAGCTATTTACAAAAAATGATTCCAGGTAGCATTATTCTAGAAGAAAATGAAAATGGAGCTAGTCAATTAGCTAAAGAGGAACCATGTTGTTATTTATTTATGTCTAGTAAAGACATATATGGGCTTGCTAATTTAGTTAAGCGTTATCAAAATGATTGAAAAAATTTTCATAATAGTATATAATTAATTCCAGAGGTTATTTATATGGATGCATTATTAAAAGATTTACAAATTGTTTGCGAACAGTTGTTACCAATAGTTGGAACAGTTGTTTTGATATTTTTATGTATTTTTCTAAATAAATTAATTAAGCTAGTAATATCAATTACCAAAACAGTTGATAACTTAGAAGGTACAATTAAATTAGTAGATACATCTTTAGAAAAAGTACAAACACCATTGGATACAGCAGTAAAAGTTAGCCATACAGTTGATAATGTCCATGATACTACTGTAGAAAATGTCAAAAAAGCTCAAGAATTTATAAATGAAAATATGGATAATGTGAAGAATTTTATTAATGAAAAAATAACCAAGGAGAATAATCATGAATGATGAAAATAAAAAAAATAATGCTGTAGATGATATTGAACAAACGGTAGAAGAGTTAAAGGCTAAAATTGATAAGATAAGTCAAGAAACACCTTTAGATGTAGAAAATAAAGATATTGATGTTGAAGTAGCTAATAAAGCTAATGAAGATTATAAAGAAAATGCAACTAAAGTTTTAAATGAAGCTATTAAACAAATTAAAGATGCTTCAAAAAAAATTAAAGATGATGAAGAATTAAAAAGAATTGTAGATAATATTTCAAGAATTACTGAAGATACACTTGAAGGAATCAAAAAACAATATTCAGATTTTATTAATGATCCTAAAGTGCAACAATCTTATAATGATGTAAAAGAGCAAGTTATTACTATGTATGAAAAATTACAGGATAATATCAATATTAAAATCAATAGTTTAAAAGAAAATGAAAAATTCATGAATACCGTAAATGATATTAATGAATCTATTGATGCGGGTATTGCTTATGCTAGTGAAAAAATAAATGAATTTACTAGTAGACCTGAAGTAAATGAAAAAATAGAAAAAGCTAAGGATGTTGCGATTGATTTAGCAGAAAAATCAACAGAGGCTTTAAAAAATTGGTTAAGGCCAAATAATAAAGATAATAAATAGAAGGAGGAGTTTTGATGAAGCGTGTCACAATATATGATGTAGCAAAAGAGGCAGGTGTAAGTTTAGCAACCGTTTCGCGTGTTATTAATCGTTCGGATGTTGTTAAAGCACCAACTAAAGACAAAGTTGAAGCTGCTATTGAAAGACTTGGGTATAAGCCTAATGCTATTGCTCAAGGTTTAGCTTTATCAAAAACTACTACTATTGGTCTTGTCATTCCTGAAGCAAGCTATACATATATTGGGCAAATCATTAATGGTTTAATTGATGTAGCTAAAATGTATAATTATAATATTATCTTACATACCATAACTGAAGGAATTACTGATCTTAATGATATTATTGAGACTATAATTCGTTCACGAGTAGATGGGGTAATTGTTTATAATGATAAATTAGTCATTGATCGTATAGAAGAAATTTCTAATTATAATATTCCTATTGTTATAATTGGTAATAGAACTAGTGGTAATATGGTAAGTAGCGTATTTGTTGATATTGAAAAAGCTATCTATGAACTAGTTAATGACTATTTGGATAAAGGTGTAGATGATATTGCAATAATACAAGATAGAAAAAATCCATGTGCGGTTGAACAGATGGTAAAAGGTGCTACTAAAGCATTTGAAGAACATGGTAAAAAATTTACAAATTACTTAGAAATGGATGCTGCTAGTCGTACATCATATAAATTCATGAGCAAATATTTGAAAAATCATCATCATGATGTTATAATTGCTCATCGTGATTCGCAAGCTATGGCAACAATCAATGCAGCAAGAGAAAATGGTTATGATGTTCCTAAAGATATAGAAGTTGTTTGCGTTATTGATACTAAATATAATTCAATGATGCGTCCACAAATATCTAGTTTTGCCATTCCTTCATATGATTTAGGAGCTGTTTCTATGCGCATTATGACGAAGATGCTTCATGATGAAGTAGTTGATGATCAAGAAATTGAATTAAGTTATTTATATAGTCCTAGACAATCTACAAAATAAAAGCGATGATTGGAAAGAATTATTAATAGTTGATATATAGAGAGATCTTGGTTGGTGAGAAAGATTTATCAAATTAATAATGTACGCTCCATGAGCTGTTTATGAAAATAAAACGTAAGCTTGCGTTAAAAGCAAAAAGGGCATATCATTTAGATATGAACTAAGGTGGTACCGCGTTATTAAACGTCCTTAGAATCAAGGACGTTTTTTTATGGAAAGAAAGGAAATAAAAGTTATGACATTTTTTGAAGAATTAGAAGCAAGAGGATTAATTAAAGACGTAATTGATGTAGAAAATTTAAAAAAACATATGGATGAACAATGTGTTGTATATATTGGTTTCGATCCTACTGCTGATTGTTTACATGTAGGCCATTTACAACAAATATGCATTTTAAAAAGATGGCAAGAAGCAGGACATAAAGTAATCGCCTTAGCTGGGGGAGCTACGGGAATGATTGGTGATCCAAAACCAACTCAAGAAAGAAGATTATTAAGTGCTACGGAAATTAAGCATAATGTAGAAGCTATTAAAAATCAATTAGGCAATTTTCTAGATTTTAATAGTGGTACTGCTAGCTTAGTTGATAATTTTGATTGGTTAGGAAGTATGTCCTTAATTGATTTTTTACGTGATTATGGTAAATATTTTAATGTAAATTATATGATTAATAAGGATACGATTGCTAAGCGTTTAGAAACAGGTATTAGTTTTACTGAATTTACATATACAATTTTACAAGCCATTGACTTTTTACAATTATATAAAAATTATAATTGTACTATTCAACTAGGTGGTAGTGATCAATGGGGAAATCTTGTTAGTGGAACTGATTTGATTCGTAAAGTATGTGGATCTGAAACTAAAGTATATGGAATTACTTCACCATTATTAACTAAAAGTGATGGAGGAAAATTTGGCAAAACTGAAAGTGGTACTGTTTGGCTAAGTGCTGATCGTACTAGTCCTTATGAATTTTATCAATTCTGGGTTAATACTAGTGATGCTGATATTATTAATTATATGAAGCGTTTAAGTTTTATGAGCTTAGATGAAATTAAAGAATATGAAGAAAAAGTTAAAACTTGTCCAGAAAAACGTGAAGCACAAAAGGCTTTTGCTGCAGAAATGACAAAGTTAGTACATGGCCAAAAAGCTTTAGAAGATGCTTTGAAAATTACCGAAACTTTCTTTAAAGGAAATATTAATGACTTAACAGTTGATCAGTTGAAAACTGGATTAGCAAATGCTAAAAAATTTAAGATAGAGGATGGAGATCTATTAATTGATTGTTTAGTTGCTGGTCATATATGTAATAGTAAAAGAGAAGCAAGAGATTTAATTAATCAAGGCTCAATACAAGTAAATGGAATAAAACAAACTAGTTTAGAATATAGATTATCAAAAGCTGAAGCTTATAATCAAGAATTCAGTATTATTAAAAAAGGTAAAAAGAACTATTTTGTATGTGAGTTTTAGTGCTATGAAAAATAGCACTTTTTTGTTATAATTTTTTAGTGAGGTGAATTTACTATGGCAAAAAAGGTCTTGATTATTTTACTTATAGTTTTACTTTGTGGTTGTTCACAAACAAATAATCAAAATTCAACATCACAAGAATATACTTATCAAGCATATTATACGGCTATAAAAGATAATACTAAATATGTTGCTGGAAGTGATTATTTTAATATTACAGCTGAGATGAGTCAACTTCCTGATGGTAATTATTTATATTATGTTTTTATTGATGAGCCAAAAATTGCCATGTTTAATATTAAGGCTTTGGTCATGGAAAATGATTATATTTATGAAGAAAATGATGGAATAGTTTTACCAACTATAGGCATTTTTGATGATACTACTATTAATATGATTCCTAATCAAGTTGATTCAGAATTAGGTTATCAAAAAGGTATAGTATTAAGTGGTGAAGCTAGTAGTGAATCAATTATATTAGATTTAATAGTAACTTGGGATAATCAAGACAAGAGTAAATCATTTAGAGAATTCTATCAAATGGAATTAAATATGGATGGCTTTACTTTTGTTGACACTGTTACGCAAAGTGATAATTTAGGTGAATAATGACTAATAAAAGAAAACAATCATTCATTGCTGGAGCTTTAACTAGTTCAGCAGGAATTTTCATTTCCAAAGCATTAGGTTTATTATATATTGTGCCTTTTACTGCTATGGCAGGTGAGGCAAATATGGTTTTTTATAGTAAGACGTATACCTACTATGATTTATTATTACAAGTATGTAGTGCAGGTATACCTTTTGCTGTGGCAGCCTTAGTAGCTAAATATGCAAATAGAGACGATTATAAAACAGTAGTTTTAATACGTAAACTTTCAACTTCAATATTATTAACTAGTGGCTTTATAATGGCTGTATTATTTTCATTATTATCAAAGCCATTATCTAGTTTAATATTAGGACCTAATAGTACACCAAGTGATATACAAACGCAGAGTAATCTATTTATGATATTGTCGATCGCAATATTTTTGGTTCCATTTTTAAGTAGCTTTAGAGGTTTTTATCAAGGCTTAAAAGAACTTAAAGCATATGCTTTTAGCCAAGTGCTTGAACAATTGGTTAGAGTAGTATCATTACTAGTTTTAGGTGCTATTGTAATTTATGTTTTAAATTTTAATGGTATAGCATCGGTATATACAGCTATTGTTTCCATTTCTATTGCTGCATTGGCTACTATTGTTTATTTTTTGAATTTTGATAAAAAGAATTATTATGTTATAAATAGGGCAGCTAGAATGCAAAAGACTCCTGCTAAGGAAAAAAAAGAGATTATAATAGAAATAATTTCCTATGGTATACCTTTTTTAATTTCTAGTGTTCTTGGTAGCAGTATGGATTTTGTAAATACTAATTTTTTCCAAAGTGCTATGGCTACGGCTGGATATCCATATGAAGAAGCTAAATTATTAGAAGGTATAATCCAAGTGCAATGTAATAAACTAACTTCTATTCCTCAGGTTTTAGCATTAGGTTTTTCTAGTGGTATTGTTCCTTATTTAACAATTTCTTTAGAAAAACATGATTGGAAAGGATTACAGAAAAATGTTTTAGATTGCTTAGATACGGTATTATATATTGCTTTACCAATGTGTTTTTGCCTATTGGTATTAGCGCGACCAATTTATTATTTAATGTATGGATCTGCTAATTTAGATTATGGACAAGAAGCTTTAGCTTGGTCTAGTTTATTAGCAATTACGGGAACTATTTCTCCAATCTGTACTTCTATGATGATGACTTTACGTCAACGTAAAAGAAATATATCTTATTTATTAATTGGATTTATTGTGAAATGTATTACATTTTATCCAATGATTCAAGCATTTGGATATATTGGAGCTATAACTAGTTCGGTTCTTACTTCTTGTGTGATTATTTTCTTAAATTTGCAATGTATCAGTAATCGCTTTAGAGTAAATTATCAAAGAGTTGTTATTAGAGCTTTAAAAATGATAGTTTGTTTATTTGCTTGTAATGGTGCTTTCTTTTTATTAAATTATTGTGGTCTAAGTTTTACTTATGATTCTAAGCTAATGACTTTTGGTTTATTAGCTATATATGGTGTTGTATGTTTGTTAGTTTATATTTATACTACTTCATTATTAAAATTACCACAAAAAATATTTAATTTTACATCATTTAAAGCATTATTTAGAAAGGTTATTAAATCGTGATTAGATTAGATAAATTATTAGCTAAAAATGGTTATGGTTCACGTAAAGAAGTTAAAAAATTAATAAGAAATAGTTTAGTTAGTATTAATGGTAATATTGTTAAAAATGATGATATTAAAATATCGGAAAATGATATTATATTAGTTGATGGTGTGCAATGTTTCTATCAGGAAAATTATTATATTATGTTAAATAAACCTGCAGGATATGTTAGCGCAAATGAAGATAATCTTCATCCTACAATTATGGATTTGATTGATATATATAATAGTGATATGTTTTGTGTAGGAAGATTAGATATAGATACAACTGGTCTTTGTTTAATAACTACTGATGGTAAATTAGCTCATAATTTATTATCTAATAAAAAACATGTTGAAAAAGAATATTTAGTAACTATAGCTCATCCTTTAAATCAAGAAGATATTGATAAATTATCTTCAGGAATAGTGATAGATGGTGATGAGCTTTGCTTACCAGCAAAAGTTAACATCATTAATGATAATCTAATTACTTTAACTATATGTGAAGGTAAATTTCATCAAGTAAAAAGAATGCTTAAAGCGGTTAATAATGAAGTAATTAAATTAAAAAGAATTAGAATGAAAGATTTAATTTTGGATGAAAATTTAGCTGAAGGTGAATACCGATTATTAACTGAAGAAGAAATAAATAAATTAAAAGCCTAATCGAGGATTTTATCAATCTCGATAGGCTTTTTATTTAATATATGAGTATTATTATATTCTTTAATTGTTTGAATAATTTGCTCTGTTAAATAAGTAGGGGTACTAGCTCCACTAGTGATTGCTAGACGATTAATACCATTGAACATTTCTTCATTAAGATCATTAACAGTTTCTATCATATATATTTTAGGAATACTATTTGCAGCAATATCTTTTAACTTTTTAGTATTATTAGAATTTGGATCGCCAACGACAATTAAACAATCGATATCTTTTAGATTTAAAATTGCTTGTTGACGTATCCTAGTTGCATTGCATATTTCATCAACTACCTTAGCACTAGGAAATTTTTGTAGAGCATAATTTATTAAATCTTGAATTTCAAGGATGCTCATGGTTGTTTGATTAGTTATTAAAACATTATGTAATTGTGGTAAATCATCAATATCTTTTTTGTTAGATATCATATAAATGTTATCTGCTAGGCTACATGCACCTTCTGCTTCAGGATGATTCTTTTTTCCTATATAAATACAATCGCCATGTTTAATATGATCTAAAATGATTTGATGTGTTTTTAATACATCTTCACAAGATGCATTTACTATGATTAATCCTTTGGCAATAGCTTTATCAATAACTTTTTGACTTACACCATGAGCGGTAAAAATAACGACACCATTATCTATTTTATCTAATAATTCTAAGCGAGTTAATGATTTATCTTCAATACATTTAATATTATAGAGTTTGCATGCTTCTACAACATATTTATTATGTACTATCATTCCTAACATATATATAGGTTTATCAGGATATTGTTCTGCTGTTTCTTTCGCAATTTTAATAGCGCGATATACTCCTTTACAATATCCTCTTGGTACAACGGGAATAATTTCCATATAGCTAATTCTCCTTTAATCTAGTATAATTATAAGGCATTAGAAAGGATGATACCATGAAAACATTCCAAGATTTTAATTTAAAGCCTGATGTTTTGGCATTTATCAAAGCTAATAATTTTGAACATCCTACTAAAGTTCAAGATGCAATTATAAATGAAGTCTTAAAAAATAAAAGTGTTGTAGCAATTTCCGATACTGGTACAGGAAAAACACATGCATTTTTAATTCCATTATTTAATATGATTGATCCTAATATTGATCAAGTTCAAGCGGTAATTACTGCACCTACAAGAGAATTAGCATTACAAATATATGAAAAAGCAAAAGTAATGAAGACAGTTAATCCCGCTTATAATATTCGTTTAATTACTGGTGGTATGGAAAAAGATAAGATGTCTGAAAGCCTAAAGAAGCAGCCACAAATGGTTATTGGTACACCAGGAAGGATTAAGGATTTATTTTTACAAGAATCAGTTTTAAGAGTAGATAAAGCTAGAATATTTGTTATTGATGAAGCTGATATGACTTTAGAATTTGGATTCTTAGATGATGTAGATGCAATTTGCTCAAGAATGGGTCAAAACTTACAAATGTTAGCCTTTAGTGCTACCATACCACAAGCTTTAAGACCATTTTTGAAAAAATATATGGCTAATCCACAAACAATTCAAATTAAAAATGATAATAAATTTAATCCAAGAATAGAACATGTATTAATTCCATGTAAACATAAAAGTTATGGCGAAAAGATTTTAGATATTTTACCTGGCTTTATGCCTTATGTATGTTTGATATTTGCTAATACGCGTGAAGAAGCTGCACAAATAGCTCAAACTTTAAGAGATAATAAACAAAAGATTGTTGAAATTCATGGTGGTTTACAAGCCCGTGAAAGAAAACAAGCTATGCGTGAGTTAATTAACTTAGAAAAGTCTTATGTAGTAGCTACGGATATAGCAGCTAGGGGAATAGATATAGAGGGTATTACCCATGTTATTAGCTGTGGATTGCCAAATGATTTAGATTTTTATATTCATCGAGCAGGAAGAACAGGTAGAGCTGGAAAAGAGGGTACTTGTTTCTTGTTATATCATGAAAATGATGATCGAAATATTAAATTATTAGCAAAAAATGGTATTAAATTTGTTCATAGAGATTGTAAAAATGGCAAATGGCGTGATTTAAAAGCATATGGCTCAAAACCATTTAGACAAAATGATTTATATGAAAAAGAGATTGCTAAAAAATTACATCGAAAAAATGAAAAAGTAAAACCTGGATATAAGAAAAAACGTAAGATGGAAATTGAAAAAATTAAACGTCAGGAAAGAAGAGATTATATTCGTTCTAAAATTAAAGAACAACGTAAGGAAATGTTTAAAAAACGTCAAATTGAAAAAAATCATATGAAACAAAAATAGCCTTCGCAATTGCGAAGGCTACTTTATCATAGCTAAAATTTCTTCTTTTAATGTTTTAACTAGTAAATCTTGAGGAACAGTTTTAATTAATTTTCCTTTTTTAAATAATAAACCTTGATCTTTACCACCGGCAATACCAATATCAGCACGTGATGCTTCTTGAGGGCCATTGACAGGACATCCCATAATAGCTACTGTAATATCTGCATTTATTGTGTTTAAGAAGGACTCAATTTCTTTAACGATAGGAATCATATCATATTGGATTCTACCACAAGTAGGGCAAGCTATTAGATTAGGTACATTGTCAATTAAATTAAAGCATTTAAGTAATTGTTTGCCGATAATTAATTCATCTTCAGGTTCACTAGATACACTAATTCTAATAGTATCACCTATACCATCATTTAATAGGGTACCTAGAGCTGCACTTGATTTAATAGAACTAGTCATAAATGTTCCTGCCTCAGTTACACCTAAGTGTAAAGGATAAGGGAAAGTTTCACTAGCCAAGCGATAGGCATCGATGCATAATTGTACATCACTTGATTTAAATGAAAGACAAATATCATAGAAATCAAGTGATTCTAAAATATCAACATGTTTTTTAGCACTTTCAATCATTGCTTGAGCACACGGTTTACCATATTTAACTAGTAATTCTTTTTCTAATGAACCACCATTTATGCCAATTCTAATAGGAACATGATGCTTTTTACATGCTTCTACAACCTCTTTTACATTATCCATTGAGCCGATATTACCAGGATTTATTCTAATCTTATCAATACCATTTTCTATCGCAATTAAAGCTAATTTATGGTTAAAATGGATATCTGCAACCAATGGGATATTAGTTTGTTCTTTGATTTTTTTAATAGCTTGAGCATCTTGAGCATCTAAGATAGCCAAACGAGCAATTTCACAGCCATTCTTTTCTAATCGCTTGATTTGGGCTACAGTAGCTTCTATGTCTTTAGTTTTAGTATTGCACATTGATTGCAAGACACATTTGTTTTGATTGCCAATTTGAACATTACCAACCATTAATTTTCTTGTTTGAGTTCTTTTCATATAATCACCATATTCATTATACAACAAAATAGTTAATTAATAGCTAAATTAATAAATAATTCTTTGCGAAAGAATTAATCTTATGGTATACTACTAATGCGATTTTAAAGGAGGGTAGCAACATGCCAAGAGAAAATATTACTTTCAAGTGTTCAGTTTGTGGTGAAGAAAACTACATTGGTACTAGAAATAAAAGAAAACATACCGAAAAAATGGAAATTCAAAAATATTGTCCAGTTTGTCGCAAAAAAACATTACATAAGGAGAAAAAATAGCCATAAGGCTATTTTTAATTTTTAAGCATGGAAGTAAGACAAATTGTAGTAGGAATTTATCAAACAAATTGTTATCTATTAATAGAAGATAATCATTGTTTAATAATTGATCCGGGTAAAAAAGCTGAGAGAATAATTGAACAAATTGGTGATATTAAAGTAGATGCTATATGTTTGACCCATGGACATTTTGATCATATTGGAGCAGTTGATGAATTAGTTAACTATTATGGTTGTGATATTTATATTGAAAAAGATGATGAAAAACTAATTAAAAACTGTCCATATAATAAGATGGATGGATATACAGGTAAAATCACTCATGATGTTAAATATTATAAATTAGGGAATATGAAAATTGGTCACTTTGATTTAAATATTATTAAGGTAAGTGGACATACTGATGGAAGTGTTTTATTAATTTATAAAGATATTATGTTTGCAGGTGACACTATTTTTAAAGGTAGTATTGGTCGTACAGATTTATATTCAGGTAGTGAATCTAAGATGCATCAAAGTTTAAAATTAATAAAAGAATTAAATCCTAATTTAATTATTTATACTGGTCATGGAGAAAATACTACTTTGGAAGAAGAATTAAAATATAATTATTATCTAAGATAAACTTATGAGATTGTTTCATAAGTTTTTTTTAGGTTTAAATTATATTTAAGCATATATTTAAACAAGGAGGGAAGAAATGGAAGAAAGGTTGATTGAATTAATTGAACTTGCTTTAAATAATCATGCAACAGATATTCATTTTACAATTAAAAATGATAAAGTAATAATTGAATTACGTATAAATAAACAATTATATAGTGTAAAACCTAAGAAGAATGATGATAAGTTTTATCGTTATTTAATGTATCGAGCTAATTTAGATCTTGCTTTGCGTAGTTTACCACAAACAGGACATTTTAATATAATAATAAAAAATAATAAAATTGCTTTACGTTTTGCCTGTTTAAATAATCATGATTTATCTTGTGGAGTATTAAGACTATTAAATAATCATGAGAAGTTAGAAATTGAAGATTTATGTAATGATTCATATATAATTAATTGTTTTAGAAAAATATGTAATTTAACAACAGGATTAGTGGTATTTAGTGGACCAACTTCTAGTGGGAAAACAACTACTTTATATTCGATTTTACAACATATACAAAATAAGAAGATTTATACCTTAGAAGATCCTATCGAAGTATATGATGATCATTATGTACAATTACAAATAAATGAAGCTAACAATTTTGATTATGCGCAAGGAATAAAACAATTAATGCGCCATGATCCAGACATTATTATGATTGGTGAAATCAGAGATGAGATTGCTGCAAAAATGGCAATACGCTGTGCTTTGACTGGTCATTTAGTTTTTACAACTATTCATGCTTCTAATTGTTTATTAGCTATTGAAAGATTATTAGAACTTGATGTTATGCGATTACAGCTTAAGGATTGTTTAAGTTATGTTTTTAATCAAAGATTAATGAATTATTTTGATGGTTATATTGGAGTTTATGAAGTTTTAACACCTGATGATATCAACTATTTTTTTCAATTTGATAGATTACCAATGGAACATGAAGACATTGAAATTAAACTTAAAAAATATCTTAAATATTAAAAAAAATGAACATTTATCTTCATTTGATTTATTAGGAATATATAAATTATTACAGACGGGCTTTTCATTTAAAGAAAGTTTAGATTTATTAAATAATAATTCTAATAATGATATATTTTTTAGAATTGATGAAAGATTAAAAAAAGGTGAGTTAATTGAAGATTTTTTTGTTGAATACCTTGATGCAAGATATATAGATTATTTTTCTACATTTATAAAATTTGAATCATTTGCGGTTAGTTTAGGTTTAAGTATAGAGATTGTTCAAGATGATTTAAAACAAAAAAAGTTATATTTAAAAAATCTTACTTATCCATTGTTAATTTTAATCGTTACAGTTTTAGGAATATATTTATTTAATATTTTTGTTTTTCCTAATATGATAGAAGTTATGAATACTTTTTCTAATGTAGATAATGGTTTATTATATGGGCAAAAAATTTTAAATATGGTAATTAATATAATATTAGTAATAATGATTCTTGTTTTAATAGCTATTTTGTATTTTAAACAAGAAAAAAATCAAGTTAAGGGTTTTACATTTTTTCAAAAAATTTTTAAACAAAGTTTTTTACATGATTTTATAACTAATGATTTTGTTCGCTTTTTTTATCATTGTCAAAAAAAAGGTTTATCTACTTTACAAAGTATGAAAATTCTTTGTAACATTCCGCATAAACCATTAGTATCCTATGTAGCTAGAAATATAGATGAAAGATTATTAAATGGAGAAATGATGGAAAATGCAATTGATTTAGCTTTTTTAGATCATACTTTATATAAATTTATGATAATAGCGATAAATACTGCAAAAATTGAAGAAATGCTTGTAGGTTATATGGAAATAAATGCTTTAAAAGTAGAAAAGAAATGTAAGAAACTTAGTAGAAGTTTACAAATAATATCTTATGTGATGTTAGGAATTATGTTAGTTTTCGTATATCAAATATTATTGATGCCTTTAGGCATAATATCCAATATATAAAGGGAGGAATAGAAGTGAAAAAGGGATTTACCATGTTAGAAATGATTATTGTTGTTTGTATTTTATCAATATTATTTTTGTTAACTATTCCAAATATTCAAAATGTAATAAATATTGTAGATGATAAAGGATGCAAAGCATTAGTAAAAGTAGTAGATGCAGCGATTGTTGAATATAAATTACAATATGATGAATATCCAACAGATATACTTGATTTGGTTAATGCAGGATTGTTAAGTGAAGAACAGACACAATGCTCTAATAACAAAACTATAATTGTTTCTGAAGGACAAGCTTATGTTCAATAAAGAGGGCTATACTTTAATTGATATTTTATTAAGTGTTTTCATAATTAGTACTTTATCTTTGATCTATTTATCATTTAAACCATTTGAAATTAAAGATTATCATAAATTTATGTATGATTATTGGTTGAAGCAAACTGAAAGTTTAATAAATGTGCGAAATGAGGAAGTTAATGATGAAAATTGTTTTGTGCCATATCCAATTTATTTTAATGAAAAAGGGAATGTTAATCAGGCACAAACTATTGAATGTTATGGAAAAGAAATGGTTGTTGAATTGGGATTTGGGCGTTTGGTTGAACGCTAAAGGATTTATCTTAATAGATGCTTTGATATGCATTGTTATTTGTAGTGTTTGTGTTATGTTAATATACCAGTTAAGCCTTGTTAAAGGACAATATAGCGACATTTATGATGAGACAAGGAAAATACTAGCACAAGATTCTTTGACTAATGTGGAGCAATTAGAGCCATGGATACAAGAAGAGGTACAACCTACATCGACACCTTAATCGCTATTATAATAACTATTACTTTTATTCCCATAATGTTTAATTGTTTAAAAATTAGTTCTAATTTTTTATATAAAAATTTACAAAATGAAATTGGATTAATGCAAGTTAGAAATATCTTAGCTTTAAGTAAGGAAATATCTTGTGATATGAATACTTTATATTTTACATATGCAAACAATAATTATGAAATATATCAATCAAATGATAAATTAATGATGACTCCAGGAACCCAATTTATTTTATGTGATGTAACAAATATTTCTTTTATTAAAGAAGGAAAGGTTATATTTATCTGTTATGAAGAAGATGGTCAAATGCAAAAAAGAGCGCTCATGGTGGCATGAAGGATTTATCAGTAATTATTTTTTGTATATATTTTATATAATTGTCAATTTAGTAATATTTCAAGCTATGATATTAAGTAAACAATTATTAATTTTACAAAATATTAAAACCTATTCAAATGTTGAAAAATATCAGTTACAAGTATTTAATTTCATAAATAATAATTTAAATAAATTAGAAAATGGTAATTATCAATTTCAAGATATAAATATTGATGTTACATTATCAGAAAATCAGCTGTTGGTTAAGGCATATGAACCAATAAATATGATATATATCTTCAGTATACAAGATGATAATATAATAGATTATCAAAGATACAAAGGCTAAGTATATATAATTATTTACATTGACAAATATCATTTTTAATTTACAATATATAAGTACAAAAGGAGAAATAATAATGATTATTGTAAATGATTTAAAACCAGGAACATCATTTGAATATAATAAAGAAATTTATACAGTTTTAGATATAGCTCATAATAAAACAGCAATGCGTCAAATGATTGTAAAAGTTAAAGTTAAAAACTTACGCAGTGGAGTAATTAATGAATTATCTTTTACTGGTGGTGATAAAGTAGAACCTGCACATATTGAAAAAAGAGAAATGAATTATTTATATGATGCTGGTGATTCATTGGTATTTATGGATAATAGTACATATGAACAAATTGAAATTCAAAAATCACGTCTTGAATGGGAAATGAAATTTTTAAAAGCAAATGATAATGTTACTATTTCTATGTATGAAGGTGAAATATTAGGAATTATCTTACCTGATAAAGTTGAATTACAAATTGTTGAATGTGAATCAGCTGTTAAAGGAGATACTGCTACTAGTGCTACTAAGAATGCTAAAGTTGAAACTGGATTAGAAATTAAAGTTCCATTATTTATTGAAAATGGTGAAATGGTATTAATTTCTACAGCAGATGGTAAGTATTCTGGAAGAGCATAAAGGATTGTTTTTTAATCCTTTTTTATTTTTTAAAGGAGATAACTATGCCAAGAAAAAGAATTCACAAGAAGCCTAAATGGCAAATAAATAATAACAAAAAACATCCATTAATAATCAAACATACTAAATATATTAATAACGAAATTACTCAAGAAAATAAGGCTACTTTTGAATTATCAAATTCTTCCAAAGTTTATGATTTATTCTTTTCTAAAATTAATACTTTTAATAAGTCTTTAATTAGTCATATTTCCTTTATTTTTATTTATAGTTATTTAATAACTAAAATTTTATATGATGCAATAAATAGTGAAGGATTTAGTTTTTACCGCCTTTCATTTACCCAAGCATCAGGCATTTTTATAACTATTAGTTTTTTTATTTTAGTTATTAGTTTAGCTAGTTTAATTATTTTATATTTTGTAAATAGAAAAAATAATTTATCTAAATTTTATATTAGTTTTGGACAAAATATATTTTTTAGTATGATTGCAAGTTTATTATTTGCCATATTTGTAACCATATGCAATGTGGGAATAATCAATGGAATGATATTAATATTCATTATTTTGATTATCTATATTTCTTGTAGTATCTTAGGTATGGATGATAATAAAAATCATTATGATCAAAACTTGCTAAATATGCTTATATTAATTGTTAGTATATTTGTTTTAATTAGTTTGTTTTTTGGTTTATTTGGTAGTAATATTACTCATTTATTTACAGTTTAATTAAGTAGATATCAAGGCCTTCTTATGTTATAATCTTTAAAGATATAAGGAGGTTTTATTATGCCTAAATATTCGCGAACCAAAAAATATGAAGAATTGCGTAATAAATTACAAAGTGATAATGAAGCTAATATTTCTAGTAAAGAACTATCAGAATATGCTAATAGATTAAATAAAATAGATGCTAATAATTTTGCCTCAATGAGTACTAATGTGGATAATATTAATCATGATCCTATTCATCGTCGCAAAGAAGTTAGTTATGATAATGATACGTTAAGTACTTTTGATAATAATAAGAATAATGATTTTAATAATGAATATCTAGATGAATATATTGATGAAGTTAAGCAATATATGATGGATAAAGGACTTATGGTATCAGATAATACTCAGCAAAATATTTTAAGAGAATTAAAAGGTGAACGACCAAAGAAAAAAATAGATATTGAACAAAAAGTTGATGATAGTAATACAAAACAAGATACGATGGAAGTTCCTTCATTTGCTAATCAAACATTACCAAGTGAATTCAATGATATTTCTATTGAAGATATTAAGAAAAGAGATAATATAACTTCAGAAATGAAAAAAGTTGTAAATTCGCAACCTAAATATGATTTTTTTGATGATAGTGATTCTTATGATACCATCAGTAATTTGGAATCTTCTTTAGCTCAAGAAAAAACAGCAAGAGAAAAATTAGTTAATGAAACAACACAGATGCGCGCTCAATTAGATGAATATGAAGATAATTTAACTGATGTAAATGATAAAATGCAACATACAAATCGTATTTTGAATTTTGTATTAGTTGTACTTATATTTGCTTTAGTTATTGTTTTAGCCGTTATCTTATATATGGTACTTTTAAATAAGGGGACGATTTAAGTCAATAACCCACCACTTATAGAAGTGGGAGCTTGAAAAAGCTCTTGTTGATTAGACAAAGTACTTTAAGTACTAC
>CALVCO010000011.1 GCA_944326095.1 uncultured Erysipelotrichaceae bacterium
ACACACGGGGTTAGCTCGCTTATGCTTACAACGTTAGTTGTATCGAACGAGAAGCTCCCCACCTCTTTAGGTGGTGATAGTATGTCACAAAAAGACAATTTGCATTATAATATAGCTAAATAAGATGAGGAATTATTTATGCATAAAAAAAGTCGTAAAGTATTTGTGGTGGTCATAGTATCAATTTTATTTGTTGTATTTTCATTAATGATTTATTGGAGTGCGATTTTAGTACGAAATAAGATTTTATATAATGTGGATACAATGGGAACTTATTTAGTAAAGAGCTATGCAAGTGATGAAACTAATACTTTAAACGTATATAAAACATTCATTAAACTTGGTTCTAATTATATAGAAGAATTAGCCAATAAAGATGCTAGTAAAGAAGAAATTCATCTTTGGATGCAAGCATATGCCAAAAATATTGCTAGTACAGTTGGTAGGGAAATTGTTGATCCATATGCGGTAATTGATGGTGAAATTGTTGCTGCTTATCCTTGGAAACAAGATGATACTTATGATTATGCAAGTACAAATTGGTATAAACAAGCCATTGAAGCTGATGGAACTATTATTACTACTGATCTTTATACTGATGTTATCACCGGTGATAAGATTATAACTTTGGCCATGGAAGTAAATGATGATGGCGATGTGTTGGCTTTTGATATATATAATGATAAAGTTAGACACGGTAGTCAAGATTTAATGCCTGATGATGCTTCCTTTTTCTTATATGATGCTAGTGGTAATTTGATGTATTACAATAATGTTATAAGAAATGACAATATAGAATCATTTACTGGACACTTATATGAAGATGTAATACTTGGAAATTATGATTCATATGATGCTTTCTTTATCGATGATAATGGAGAAAGTAGAGGAGTATATTATGCTTTTCTAGAGAATAATTGGTTAGCAGTTATGACCATACCTACAAGACAATTATTGCGTGGTGATATGGATATGACTATGTACTTTTTATTAGGTATTTCTATATTATTATTTGCTGGTTTAATTTGTCTAGTTATATATAATTTCTTAAAAGATCGTAAAAATCGTTATATTAATGAGACTCTGATGATATTAGGTAATACTTATTATGCAATATATCGGGTTAATTATGAAAATTCTACATATAATGCAGTTAAAACTAGTGAAGATTTATTAGATGTTATTCCATCTAAAGGTCATTATCAAGATTTAATTAAACTAGTAAAAACTAAAGTAGAAGAGCATACATATGAAGAGTTTGAACGTAGCTTTTCTTTAGAAAATATTCGAAGTTTAATTGCTAAAGGTATTTATGAATTTGGTGGAGACTTCCAAAGAGAATTTCCTGATGGTTATCATTGGGTAACTATTAGGATAATATATAGTAAAGATTTAGGTATAAATGAAGTTTTAATGTGCTATAAAAATGTTGATCTAGAAAAGCGTAAACAATTAGAACAATATAGAATAATGGAAAATGCATTAGAAATTTCTAAGCAAGCTACTAATAAGAAGAATATCTTCTTTAGTAATGTTTCTCATGATATGCGTACACCATTGAATGCTATTATTGGTTTATCTAAATTAGCTTTAGATAATAAGAATAATCCTAATAAGGTAGAGGATTATTTAAATAAAATATCTAAGTCTGGAGATCAATTATTAAATTTAATTAATGATATTCTAGATATTTCTAAAATGGAACAGGGTGGACATAATTCTTTGAATTATAAGCCAATTAATCTTGATGAATGTATTAATGAAATTGTGGGATTATTTTCGGAAACTTGTAAACAAGAACATAAAAATCTACAATATCAATGTAATATAAAAGATGCTGATGTTTATTGTGATGATTTCCGTTTGAAACAAATTTTAAATAATTTATTAAGTAATGCAATTAAATATAGTTTAGAAAATGCTAATATAAATGTTAGCTTGAATCAAATTGAGCAAAATAGTCAAATAGGTAAATATCAAATTATTGTAGAAGATAATGGTATTGGTATGACTAAAGAATTCTTAGATGTAATATTTGAACCATTTGCCCAAGAAACAATGTTTAGACCAACTAATGTAACAGGTACAGGACTTGGAATGTCAATAGTTAAAGGTATTGTTCAACAGATGAGTGGAGAAATAGCTGTTGAAAGTGAAGTTGGTAAAGGTTCTAAATTTACAGTTACTTTACCATTGCAAATTATTAATGATATTCCAAAAATTAAAAGTGAAAAAGTCACTTCAACTGAAGATTATGATTTGAAAGGCAAAAATATTTTATTGGTTGAAGATAATGCCATTAATATGGAAATTGCTAAAGAAATGTTAGAGATGTTTGGTGCTAATGTTGTTGAGGCTTGGAATGGATTAGAAGCTGTTGAGAAATTTAGTCAAGCGCAAATTAATGAATTTGATTTAATATTAATGGATATGCAAATGCCTAAGATGGATGGTTGTACCGCAACTAAGGAAATAAGAAATATGGATCGTAAGGATGCTAAGAGTATTATCATAATTGCTTTAACAGCTAATGCATTTGCGGAAGATATTGCTGCTACTAGTGCTGCTGGTATGAATGGTCATATTTCTAAACCTATTGATTTTAAACAATTATTATCAACAATTAGTAAATTAGAACAAAAAGGTTAAGCGAAATGCTTAACCTTTTAAAATAAAAAAAGCTTTATAATCAAATAAAGCTTAGTTAGTAAAATGGTGCCCGAGGCCGGACTCGAACCGGCACGGTATCGCTACCGATGGATTTTGAGTCCATTGCGTCTACCAGTTTCACCACTCGGGCATGCTTAAATATTATATAATAAATGGATTTTATTTGCAATCACATATTTAAGCTTTTGAAAAAGGCATCAGCATATTCTTTGTATAATTCTAAATCAAAACAAGTTATGCTATGGTCTTTAGTTATTTGTTCACAAAGATAATTGTAGAACCATACAGCCATAGTGCAAGCTAAGAAATTATCTTTTATTAAGGCACATAAGGATAAAATAAAACCAGTTAATAAATCACCACTACCAGCGCGTGCTAGGGCTTGATTACCCATAGTATTTATATGAATTTCCCCACTAGGTGATACGATAATAGTATTAGTATCTTTCAATACAACAATTGTATTATATTCTTTAGCAAATTCTAAAGCATAAGTAATTTTATGAGCTTTAACTAATTCTAATGGTTTATTAATTAAGTCAGCGAATTCTTTAATATGGGGAGTAATGATTAATTGCGGTTTTCTTAATTTTAAAATAAATAATTTATCAATTAATAGACGAATAGCTTGGGCATCTAGTATAACAGTCTTATATGAATTTTGTAATAATAGTTCTAAGATATCATTTTGATATGGTAATTGATTTATACCACTGCCATAGCATATTGCATCTACATTATGCATGATATTTTCAATGACATTATGAAAACAATTACGATCAAAAGGATGGAAGACTACTGTGGGATATTTTGTAGCAACAATTGGATAAATAGTATCTTCTAGGGCAACATGCAAATATGTCATGCCACAACATAAAGAACCTAAGCAATTTAGCATAGTAGCTCCTGCCATGCCATATGAGCCACCTATTATTAAAGCTTTGCCATTTATACCTTTATGAGCATTTGGTTTAATCTTTGGATAATATTTTAAAAAGGTTTCTAAATCCATGTTTATAAAACTATAATTATCTAAAGATGATAAAGGTAAAGCTATCAATTGTAATTTTTTAAACATTTGATGTTCCTTATTAAACATATGAAAAGGTTTATAATAGCCTAAGGCTAAGGTTAAATCAGATTTAAAAGCATGAGGATCGCAAGCAGGATTATCAGCTTCACAACCACTATTAATATCAATACTTATTTTAAATGCTTTTAAATTATTTAAATAATCAAATAATTTCTTTTCATCATTACGAATACTACCTTTAAAACTAAAGCCATAGATACAATCAATAATGATATCTGGGTTTTGTTTAGTAATATCATTTATAAATATAGTTGAAGGTAGTTTAGCAAGTAATTCTTTATTTTCGCTAGTTTTTGCATCCTTATGAAATAAATAAACTTGGACATTATAATTATTTTTTATTAGAAGATTTGCTAGAGCTAATCCATCTGCTCCATTATTTCCTTTGCCGCATACAATCATGATTTTATCTTGATTTTTGATTAAAGGGGTAATAGTGCTAAATAAAGCTTTACCAACGATATTAATTAATTCTTTTGTTGATAATGGAGTATTTGCTTCAATTGTCTTCATTTCGTTAACATTAACAATCATATGTATATTATCTCCTATAAATATTGTAACAATAAAGCTTTTTAATTTAAATATTATTTACATTTATAATAAAATTTTTTATAATAACTTTGAACAAGGGAGGCGATTTAAATGGCTGAAAAGAAATCGACAAAGAAAGCAGTAACACCTAAGAAGGAAAAAACAACTAAAGTTGTTGAGAAAGTTGTTGAAGAAGTAAAAGAAACTAAGAAACCTGTTAAAAAGACTGCTAAAAAACCAGTTGTTGAAAAGAAATCTCTACAACATTATATTGATGTAATCAACTGGAAAAAATGGGAAGCACATAACATGGACTGGCTATATATTGAAGTTAATGCTGGGGATTTATTAACTGAAGTTGAAGCTGGTGTAAGCAATCTTAAAACAGCTTGTAATGCAATTTTAGATTGTATGCTTGAAGGCGACACTTTCATTGTTGAACCTAAGTCAAAGACTAAAGTTAGCGCATCTTTAACAGTTAGATATTATTGCGATAACTTAAGTGAAACTAGAAAAAAATATTCTGAAGTAAATCAATAAAAAATTGGCCTCTAAATTTTAGAGGCTTTTATATTGGTTAAAAGAATAGAAGAAATGCTGATATAAATTACTTCTGTTAAACCAGTTATGGAAGCATAGCGGAATATTATAGCTATACAAATACCGATGGTAATTAAATAGATTTTTTTATTATTTATACTTAGATTAGCATATATTAACCAATTAAAGATAAATAGAGCTATATAGGCTAATATAATATGAAAAAAACTAAAAAAGATTTGATTAAGACTATAAGGTATAATTATTACTAAAAAGGTTAAAATTAAAAAAGCTTTGGCATATTTATTATTTAAATCTTGTAATAGATAATAAAAAAATAAAATGATTAAAAAGGCTGTTATTTTTATTGGCCACAAATTTAAAATGGAAGTATAATTATTGATAAATAATTTAAAATATAAGCTAGATATTAGCATAAATAAGGGTATTAAAAAATATCCTATTGTTTTTATAATAAATGTTTTCATGATAAGATTATAACAAAGAAAGTGGGAAATGATAAATGCTTAAAGTAGGATTTCAAGGTAAAAATGGTACATATAGTGATTTGGCAGTAGATTATTTTTTTAAAGATCAACAGTTTATTAAAGTAAATTATCCTAACTTTAAAAAAATCATATATGATATTGAACATGATGTGATTGATTATGCTTTAATTCCTGTAGAAAATACGACAACAGGTATTATATCTAGAACTTATGATTTTTTCTTTGATCATGAAATATATGCTGTTGGGGAAATATGTATAAAGATAAGGGAACAATTAATTGCTTTACCAAATGCTAGAATAGAAGATATCCAAGAGGTTTATTCTCATCCTGAAGCATTGAGCCAATGTACCTCATTTTTTAGTAAATATCCTAAAATGCAATCTATTGCTTATCAAGATACATCAGCTAGTGTTGAATATATTTTGAAATGTAATGATATTCATAAGGCTGCTATAGCTAGTGAGGTTGCAGCTAAGTATTATAATTTACCTATTTTACTCAATGATATTCAAGATAATAATCATAATATGACAAGATTTTTATGTATTACTCATCATAAACAAAAGGTTGAACATGCTAATAAAGTAAGTGCAATGTTTATTTTAAAACATAAAGCTGGTTCCTTATTTAAATTGTTGGAAGTATTTGCAAAATATGATATTAATCTTTTAAAATTGGAATCTAGACCACTTCCTCATCATAATTTTGAATATTTATTTTATTTGGATTTTGAACTATTGCCAAATGGGCCTAGTCTTGATGAATTATTAGAAATTGCTAGTAATTATTGTCAAAAATATAAACTGTTAGGTTATTATAAAGCTTTTGAAATGTAATAATTTTCAGTAAATTAATTGTTTATTTACATTTTTGAAAATATATTGTAACATATCAACATGTAAAGAATTATAAATGTTAGCTTTATATAGGCAAGATAAGTTATATTATATAGCTATATAGATATTGTCTATATAGCTTTTTTGATGGAGGAAAGCAATATGCGTATAGAGGTGAATTGTAGTCGTAACTATCCGATAATTATTGCAAAAGGATGCTTAAAAGATGTTAAAAAGTATATAAATGATAATAGAAAAATTATGATAATTAGCGATGATATGGTGCCTCAAGCATATTGGGAATCTTTAAAATCACAATTTAAAAATTGTGATATAAAAATTGTAAAACATGGAGAAAATGCTAAGAGCTTTGAAATTTATGAAGATTGTTTACGTACTTTATTAAAATTAAATTATTCAAGACATGATTTAATAATTGCTTTAGGAGGAGGAGTAGTAGGAGATTTGGCTGGTTTTGTGGCGGCTACTTATAAAAGAGGAATGGATTTTATTAATATTCCTACTACAACTTTATCGCAAATTGATTCTAGTATTGGGGGAAAAGTAGCTATTAATGTGGATGGGATTAAAAATTGTGTAGGAGCTTTTTATCAACCATCATTAGTATTAATAGATCCTGAAGTTTTAAAAACATTAAGTAAAAGACATTATAATAATGGTTTAGTTGAAGCAATTAAAGCAGGATTAATAGGTGATGAATATCTATTTAATTTGTTTGAAGAAGATCATTTAGATATTGAACAAATTATATATCGTTCGTTATTAGTTAAAAAAGCAATTGTTGAGCAAGATGAAAAAGAAGAAGGTATACGTAAGATATTAAATTTTGGGCATACATTTGGTCATGCCTATGAGAGTTATTATCATCTTCATGATTATTATCATGGAGAGTGTGTTGCGCTAGGAATGATGGTAGTTTTGGATGATGAAGAAATTAAAAAGCGCTTGGCTTCAATTTTGCACAAGCTTGATATTTCAACTAGTTGTGATGCGAATAGAAATGAAATATTAAATTTATTATTAAATGATAAAAAAGCTAATCAAGATATGATTGATCTTATTAAAGTGGATAAAATAGGTGAGGCAAAAATTGTAAATATGCCAATTAAAGCTTTAGAAAAATATATTTAAGGGGATTTATTAATATGAAAAATACTTTTGGTAATAATTTGACAATTAGCTTATTTGGGGAATCGCATCAAAATTATATTGGAGCTACTTTAGATGGCTTACCTGCTGGAATTTTTATTGATGAAAAAAAGATTGCCTATATGATGGAATTTAGAAAGCCTAAGGGTAATATTTCTACATCGCGAAAAGAGATGGATAAAGTAGAAATAATTAGTGGTCTTTTTGAAAATTATACTACAGGTACTCCTTTAACAATTTTAATTAAAAATGAAAATGTCATAAGTAAAGATTATGATGATTTATCGCATATTGCTCGCTTATCTCATAGTGATTATAGCGCTTATATGAAATATTTAGGTTATAATGATTATCGGGGCTCAGGGCATTTTTCTGGGCGTTTGACTGCTGCTATTGTGGCTTGTGGAGCAATTTGCATGCAGCTTTTAGCATTAAAAAATATTTATATATATAGTCATATTAAAAAGATAGGTAATATATATGATGAGGCTTTTGATAGCTGTAATTTAGAGCATTTATCTAAGCAAATTGATATGCTTAAAGATGCTTATTTTGCAGTAATAGACCAAAAAGAAAAAGAAAAGATGCTAGAAATAATTGAAGAGACTAGATTATCACAAGATTCTATAGGTGGAGCCATCGAATCGATAGTTCTTAATTTAAATCCGGGAATTGGAGAACCTACATTCGATTCTTTAGAAAGTATTATTTCGCATGCAATATTTAGTATTGGTGCAGTTAAAGCGGTAGAATTTGGTGATGGTATAGAAATGAGTTCTATGGTTGGTTCAAAAGCTAATGATCCTTTTAGAATAATTGATGGTAAAGTTGTAACAACTACAAATCATAATGGTGGGATTAATGCAGGAATATCTAATGGTATGCCTATAGTTATTAAAAGTTATATTAAGCCTACACCTTCTATAATGAAAACTCAGTCAACAATTGATTTTAAGCAAATGAAAAATTGTGAATATCAAATTAATGGACGTCATGATCCATGTATTGTGCATCGTGCTCGTATTGTCGTTGATAGCATGATAGCTATTAGTATTTGTGATATGTTGATAACTAGATATGGGCAACTTTATTTTAATGGAGGATTTAAAAAATGAGAGGGGTAATTGGTTATCCTTTAGGACATAGCTATTCTAAAGATATACATGAATATTTGACTAATAAACCATATCATATAATTGAACTTGATGAAGAAAAGTTTCATGATTTTATGAAGGAAAAAAACTTTTCGTGTATAAATGTTACAATTCCATATAAACAGATGGTAATACCATATTTAGATAAAATTGATGATTTGGCTTTAAAGTTGGATGCAATAAATTGTATTGTAAATAAAGATGGTATTTTAATTGGCTATAATAGTGATTATTATGGATTTAAACTTATGTTAGAAGCTAATCAAGTAGTTATTAAAGATAAAGTTGTAGCAATTCTAGGTAATGGTGGAGCTAGTAAGGCTGTCTATGAAGTAATAAAGGATATGCAAGCTAAAACAATTTATATTGTTGATCGTAATAATTTATCTAATACTATTAGTTATGAAGAAATATATAATAAAGACCTAGATGTAATCATTAATACAACGCCAGTAGGAATGTTTCCTAATAATGATGGTTGTATCATTGATGTAAAAAGGTTTAAAAATTTAGAGTGGGTAGTAGATATTGTATATAATCCTATTAGGACTAAACTAGTAATAGAAGCTTTAAATTTTGGAATAAAAGCTATTGGTGGTTTAGAGATGCTTGTGGCTCAAGCTGTAAAAGCTTTGGAATTTTTTGATGGTATTCCTGTAGATAGTAATAGACTAAAAGCTTGTTACAAGAAGTTACTTAATGATAAACAAAATATTGTTTTAATTGGAATGCCTAGTGGAGGAAAGACAACTATAGCTAATATTTTAGGAAAAAGATTACAGCGTGAAGTATTGGAAATGGATGATCTTATTGTACAAAAAATAGGAATGCCAATTAGAACATATATAGAACAATTTAAAGAGGAAGCATTTAGACAACAAGAGATTGAAATGGCTAAAGAACTTCGTAATCATCATCATACGATTATTTCTTGTGGTGGAGGCATTGTTTTGAAAGAAGAGAGCATGAATTATTTAAAGGAAAATGGATTTATTGTTTTTATTGATCGTGATTTAAATAAGTTATTAATAAGTGATGATCGTCCACTTTCTAATACCCAAGAAAAATTAAATCAATTATATCAACAACGTTATGATTTATATCGTAAATATAGTGATATCATAATTGATAATAATGGTGATTTGCATGATACAGTAGATAGAATCATAGAAAGTGTAGGTTAAAAATATGATTATTACTTTAAAGAAGAATGCACCTAAGCATGAAGTTGAAAAATTAATAAAGCAATTTGAAAATCAAGGCTTAAAAGTAAATTTAATTACTGGAGAAAATTATAATGTTTTTGGCTTAGTTGGAGATACTGCTAAAGTTGATGAAAGAAGAATACAGGCTAATGAGTGGGTAGAAAATGTACAAAGAATTGCTGCTCCTTATAAATTAGCTAATAGAATGTTTCATCCAGAAGATTCTATTATTGATGTAAGTGGTATAAAGATTGGAGGAAATGAACCAATTGTAGTTATGGCTGGACCATGTTCAGTTGAAGGAAAGACAATGATTGAAAATATTGCACAAGAAGTTAAAGAAGCTGGAGCAAAGATGCTTAGGGGTGGAGCTTATAAACCTAGAACTTCTCCTTATGCTTTTCAAGGTATGCAATATGAAGGTATTAAATGTTTAGTAAATGCGCGTAATAAGACTAATTTACCAATTGTTACGGAATTGATGAGTGCTGATAAGATTGATGAATTTGTGGAAAATGTTGATTTAATTCAAATTGGTGCTCGTAATATGCAAAATTTCGATTTATTGAAAGCTGTAGGTAAAATTAATAAACCTATCTTATTAAAAAGAGGTTTGAGCGCTACTATTGAAGAGTGGATTATGAGTGCAGAATATATTATGGCAAGTGGTAATCCTAATGTTATTTTATGTGAAAGAGGTATTAGAACATTTGAAAAATATACGCGTAATACCTTAGATGTTAGTGTTATTCCTATCATTAAAGAGAAAACTCATTTACCGATTGTTATTGATCCATCACATGCTACAGGTGATTGGAAATTGGTTGAAGCTATGTCTTTAGCAGCTATTGCTGCAGGAGCGGATGGTTTAATAATTGAAGTGCATGATCAACCAGATTGTGCTTGGAGTGATGGTGCTCAATCACTTAAACCAGAAAAATTTGCGCGTTTAATGAAGAAAGCTAAGGCCGTAGCTAATGCGATTGGACGGGAAATCTGATGAAGACTATTATTCATCCTGGAAAAAATAAAAATGTGACTATTGAGCTACCTTGTAGTAAGTCTTTAGCTCATCGCTATATCATTTGTGCATGTTTAGCTTCAGGTCGAAGCAATATCTATAATATTACTTATAATCAAGATATTTTAAGTACAATTGAAATTATGCGTCATTTCAATGCTAAGATAATAGATAAAAATGATTATTTAGAAATTGATGGTATAACTAAATTAAAATATGATCATGAAATATTAGATTGTCATGAATCTGGTTCTACTTTGCGTTTTATGATACCGCTATGTGCTTTAATTGAAGAAGATGTTTATTTAACCGGAACTTCAAGATTATTAGAAAGACCACAAAGTGTATATGAAGAGTTATTTAATAAGCAACATGTGAAATTTATTCATAATAATGATTCAATTATTGTAGGTAGTTATTTACAAAGTGGTACTATAGAGGTTGATGGAAATATTTCTAGTCAATTTATTACGGGCTTATTGTTGGCACTTAGTCTATTAAAGAATGATTCTACAATTGTTATAAAACCACCTTTTGCTTCAAAGCCTTATGTTGATTTAACTATTGATGTTATGAATAGTTTTGGTATTAAGGTAAATTATGTTGATGATTATAAATTATATATTAAAGGTGGTCAAAAGTTTGTTGGTGGTAATCATTTAATAGAAGCTGATTATAGTCAATTAGCTTTTTTTGCTGCTTTAGGTGTCTTAAATAATGGAATTAGAGTTGGAAGCTTTAATGAAGATTCTAAGCAAGGGGATAAAGTTATTGTTGATATCTTAAAAGATATGGGTGCTGATATTGAAAAAGATGGTAATTATTATTTATTTAAGCCAAGTGAATTATCTGCTACTACCATTGATTTAGAAAATTGTCCTGATTTAGGGCCGATGTTATTTGCTTTAAGTACGCAAGCTAAAGGTACTACAAAATTTATAAATGCTAAACGTTTGAGAATTAAAGAATCAGATAGAATTCAAGCAATGGAAGATGAACTTAGAAAATTAGGTGTGGATATATATTCTAATGAAAATGAAGTTTATGTAAATTATCAACCTAATATTGTAGCTACAGATGTTCTTAATGGGCATAATGATCATCGCATTGTTATGGCCTTAAGTATTTTAGCTACAATTGCTAAAAATGATGTTGTGATTGAAGGATCACAAGCAATTGCAAAAAGTTATCCACGTTTTTTTGATGATTTATCATTAGCTAAGATAGAGGTAAAACATTATGATAACTAAAGATACTAAGATATGTATTGTAGGATTGGGGCTTTTAGGTGGTAGTTATGCGCAAAAGCTAAGTCTTTTGGGTTATCATGTAAATGCTATAGATACGAATTTGGAAAGTATCGAATATGCCTTAGAAAAGCAATATATTCAAAAAGGTTCTAATGATCCTAGTTTAGTTAAAGATGCTGATTTAGTTATTTTTGGCTTATATCCTATGGCCTTAGTGAATTGGTTAAAAGAAAATCAACATTTATTGAAAAAAGGGTGTATATGTACGGATGTTACTGGAATAAAGCAAATGATAATGGCTAAAATTAAACCTTTTTTACGTTTAGATATTAATTTTATATTTGCTCATCCTATGTGTGGTAAAGAAGTTTCGGGCATTAAAAATAGTGATGCAAAGATGTTTTTAGATGCTAATTTTATAATTATTAAAGATGATAATATTGAAGCAATGGAAACAATTGAACAATTAGCTAGGATATTAGGGTTTGCACGCATCAGCTATTTGGATGCTAAAAAGCATGATGAAATGATTGCTTTTTTATCACAGCTTACTCATGTGATTGCAGTTTGCTTGATGAATTGTAAAGAAGATAATGACTTGAAAAAATATACTGGTGATAGTTTTCGTGATCTTACAAGGATTGCTAAAATTAATGAGAATTTATGGTATGAACTTTTTATAGAAAATAAAGATTTATTATTAGCACAGATGGATGAATTTATCCTTTCTTTAAAAGAATTTAGGTCTGCATTATTAAATGAAGATGAAGTTAAAATAAAATCACTATTTAGACAAGCTACTAAAAGAAGAGGAGAATTTGATAAAAGTGAAGATATTAGTAATTAATGGCCCTAATATTAATATGATTGGTATTAGGGAGAAACATATTTATGGAACTATCTCTTATCAAAGAATAGTGCAATTGATTGTACAAGAAGGTAAGAAAAGGAATATGGAAATTACTTGTGTACAATCAAATTATGAGGGTGATTTGGTTACTTGGATACAGGATGCCTATTTTGAAAAATATGATGGAATTGTTATTAATCCTGGAGCATATACTCATACAAGTATCGCTTTATTAGATGCAGTTAAAGCTATTGCACCTATGCCTGTAGTTGAAGTTCATTTGAGCAAAGTTAGTGAAAGAGAAGACTTTAGACAAATAAGTTATATTTCTAAAGCTTGTATTAAGACTATTCAAGGAAAGAAAGAATTAGGATATATTGAAGCACTTGATGTATTATTAGATTATTATAGGGATAGAGAATTATGAGCATAAAACGTTATTTTGGACATAAAGAATTTTATTTTAAAACAGCTAAGATTGCGATACCTTTAGCTTTACAACAAATGCTTACTAGTGCTCAAAGCATTGTTGATACGGTAATGGTAACTTGGATTGGGATGGTTACTCCTGTTGGAACTGCTGCGCAAATTGATACTTTGTGTAATATGGTTGCTTATGGGGCTATTGGTGGAGTTAGTATGTTCTCTGCGCAATTTTATGGTGCAAATGATGATTATAATCTAAAGCGTTCATTTGGTTTGAGTTTGGTTTTGGCAGTTGGTAATGCCTGTTTCTGGTGCATCCTAGCTTCTATATTTGGAAAACAGATATTACGTTTTTATATGAATGATGATTATATTATTAAATATGCCATGGAATATTTATCTATTATGCGTTTTTCTTTGATTGTAGGAGCTATTACTTTTTGCTTTAGTAATATGTATCGTTCATGTCAAAAAGCGACTGTAGCGCTAAATACTAGTATAATAATGACTTTATTGAATTGTACTTTTAACTATGTTTTTATTTTCATTTTTGATATGGGAGTTGCAGGTGCTGCATTAGGAACTTTATTGGCTCAGATAATTGCTGCTTTGTTTTTAATTATCTATGCTTATAAGACTAAACAACCATTTATAGGAACATTTAATGAAATGTTTGGAGGCTTAAAAGCTAGTTTTGTTAAGCCAATTATTACTAAAATTATTCCATTAATTGTAAATGAAGCTCTATTTGGTTTTGGAACTACTTTATTTATTAAAGCTTTTGGTCAATTAGGAACAAAGAGCATGGATGCTTATTATGTGGCTAACCAAGTATTTAATGTTTTCTTATTTATTGTTTATGGTTATGGCTCGGCAGTTCAAATTTTACTTGGAGCTAAACTTGGTAAAGGAGAAATTGAACAAGCTAAAAAGGAATGTTCTTATCATTTAGGTATGTCCTTTATTTTGTCAGTTATATTAGTAATTGCCATTATTATATTTGCTCCATTAATGATAGATATATTTGGTTTAACCGATAGTTATGTTTATGATTTGGCAGTTAAAATGATGTATGTATTTGCTATTAAAATTTCAATGCGCCTTTTCAATTTTATTATTTTCTCCATTTTACGTTCTGGAGGAGATACAAAAATTATTCAATTTTTGGATTCAGGATTACTTTATATAGTAGGTTTAACTTTGGCTTTTGGTTGTGTAAATATCTTACATATGCAAGACATTGTATTAGTATTATTAATAACTCAGCTTGAACAATTAGTGCGCTTGATATTTGGTTTAAAACGTGTAGCTAAAAATATTTGGGCAAAAGATTTGACGACAAGTGTGGCTTAATAGTGTATAATATAAAAGGTGATTTTTAATGAAGAAAAAAGAAATTATTATTGTTTTAGTAATTTCCTTATGTGCTGTTGGTTTATATATGTTTTTAAAACCTAATGTTGAACAAGAGAGTGCAAAAATAATTGTTACTTACAATGATAAAGCAATTGATGTAATTGATCCAAATGTTGATGGCATATATGAATATAAAGGAAATTATGGTATTTTCCATGTGGAAGTAAAAGATGGTCGTTGGCATGCCGTTGATGTTGAATGCCCTACTCAAGAATGTGTGCATGTGGGTTGGGTTGGAGTAGATGATTATTTACCAATCATTTGTTTGCCTAATGGCTTCGCTGTTGTTTTAGAGGAAATTAATTCATGAAGACTAAGCGCTTTGTCTATCTTACTTTATTAAGTGCAATGGCTATAACCTTAAATATCTTAGAATCAATATTAATTGGTCCGATATTTATGAATCTTAGAATAGGTTTAGCTAATATCATTGCCTTGATTACTCTTTTCATGTTAGGCCCTAAAGATATGATCATTGTTAATTTCATGCGCGTATTTATAGGAAATCTATTACGTGGATTGATTTTTGGTAGTACTTTCTGGATTAGTTTAGCTGGAGTTACATTAAGTTCAATTATTTTATTGTTGTGTTATCATTTGAAGTCTTCAATAGTATTCACTTCAATATTAAGTAGTATTGGACATAGTGCTGGTCAAGTCTTAATGGTAATGTTTATATATCAACAAGCTGGAATGGCTATTACTTTACCTTATCTTTTAATATTTTCAATTCCTACTGGTATTTTAACTGGCTTTGTAGCTAAAGCTGCTTTAAGTAGGGTACATGCTAATCTAAAGATACGTTAAATTCCCATAAGGGAATTTTTTTGCAAGGAGGAAATATGCATAAAATTAGATGTCCTAAATGTAATGAAGTTTTTACTATTGATGAAGAAAATTATGATTCTATTGTTAAACAAGTTAGAGATGAACAATTTGAAAAAGAATTAAATGATCGTCAAAGTGCTTTTAATAATGAATTAAAACAAGCAATTGCTTTAGAAAAAGCGCAATTTCAAACTAAATTACAAGAAGCTTTAAATGAAAAAGATACGATTATTACTAAAATGCAAATGCGTTTAGATAATAATAATCAAGATAAACAAATTGCGATTAATCAAGTTAGTGAAGATTTGCAAGTAAAAATAAATGAGCAAGCCCAAAAGATTATTCAATTGGAAACTATGCTACAAAATAATCAAAGTGAAAAGCAATTAGCAATCAATGAAGCGCTTAAAGATAAGGAAATAGAATTGCAAGCAAGTAAACAAGAAATAATAAATTTACAAGCTAAAATTGATATTGAAAAGAAAAATAGTCAATTGCAAAATCAAACTATCATCAATGGCTATGAAGAACAATTAAAACTAAAAGATGAACAAATAGCTTACTATAAAGATTTTAAAGCTAAACAATCTACTAAAATGATAGGGGAGAGTTTAGAAAAGCATTGTGAAATTGAATTTAATAAATTAAGAGCCACTGCTTTTAAAAATGCCTATTTTGAAAAAGATAATGATGCAAGAACTGGTAGTAAAGGTGATTATATCTATCGCGAAAAGGATGAAGATGGTATAGAATTTATCTCTATAATGTTTGAGATGAAAAATGAAGCAGATATGACTGCAACTAAAAAACGCAATGAAGATTTTTTTAAAGAATTAGATAAAGATCGTAAAGAAAAAAATTGTGAATATGCTATATTGGTATCATTATTAGAAATGGATAATGAATTATATAATGAAGGCATTGTTGATGTATCATATCGTTATGATAAGATGTATGTTATTAGACCACAATTTTTTATTCCAATGATTACATTATTGCGTAATGCTGCATTACATTCATTAGATTATCGTAAGGAATTACAAGTTGTGCGTAATCAAAATATTGATATTTCTAATTTCGAACAAAGTATGAATGATTTTAAAGATAAATTTAGTCGTAATTATCGACTTGCAAGTGAAAAATTTTCTAAGGCAATTAATGAGATAGATAAAACAATTGAACATTTACAAAAAACTAAAGAAGCATTATTATCTAGTGAAAATAATTTGCGTTTAGCTAATAATAAAGTAGAAGATTTAAGTATAAAAAAATTGACTAGAAATAATCCTACTATGGCACAAAAATTTGCAGAATTAAATAAAAAATAAATGTGATAAGCTGATTAACTTATCACATTTTGCTTACTTATTATCATTTTTTATAAGATTTCTTAAAGCTTCAATAGCTACTTTAATAGCTATATCAACATCATGACATTGAGGATTAGGTAATCCTTGTTTTTCGCGTTCTTGATTAGCTACTACTAAAAAGCAAGAACCACAACGTACTTTTAAATAACTAGCGACGATAAATAAAGCAGCTGATTCCATTTCACTAGCCTTACAACCAAGCTTACACCAGGCATCCCATTTTCTTAATAATTCTTGAGCATTGGGTAAGGTTTCTGGACGGTGTTGACCATAGAAAGCATCTTTACATTGAACAACACCAACATGATAATTTTGCTCAAGTTTTTGACAAGCTGAAACAAGAGCGTTGGTAATTGTTAAATCAGCAATTGCTGGATATTCAATAGGGGCATATTCTTTTGAAGTTCCTTCAAAACGAATAGCACCACTAGCGATTACGACATCACTACTTTTTACCTCAATGTCCATTCCTCCACAAGTTCCTACTCTAATAAATGTATCAGCTCCACAAGCTACTAATTCTTCCATGGCAATACTTGCGCTTGGACCTCCAATTCCCGTGGAACATACACTTACCTTAATACCATCTAGATATCCTGTATAGGTAACATATTCTCTAGAATCAGCTACCAGTTTAGGATCATCAAAATATTGTGCAATTAATTTACAGCGTTTAGGATCACCAGGTAAAAGAACATATTTTCCTACTTCACCTTTAGCAACTTGAATGTGGTATTGACGACCACTACCTTGACTATAATCAATCATAAATTATTCTCCATTTGCAGGATTTAATTCATTATCTATGGCAAAGCCTGCAATCTTATATGTGCCATTTACATTTAAAAAGGATATTTGATAACCACCATGATATGTACGTTCTAAAGAACCATTATTGATATAATAGTCCCAAATAACATCAGCAATAAATGTTTGATCATTTTGTTGCATAATATTTAATACTTGAGCATTAAAATCAGAAATACCATGAGCAGTAAACCATGTATTTTCTAAAGTTCTAACGCGATTATAAAAATCACTAGAAGTTATAGATATATTGGCAATAGCTCCTAAAGAACCATCTTTAGCTGGATATTGAGCAACTATTCTTGCAGCATTTGTAGCAATATCTTCTAAAGATGAATCAGCACTTTTACCTACATAATAAGTATTGCTTAAAACATCTTTCATCACTTTATCATAACCATCAACACTTATTTTTGGTTCACTAATTAAATTATTAATTTCATAAATATCCACTTTTGGGGCATCTTCATCTGAAGCAATGCCATTAAAGTTAGATGCTTGAACATTAGAAGAAACCATATAATCACTAGAAACAGTTAAATCATTTATTGAAAGACTTTGACCAGTTGGTACTTCAATTAAATAATTATTATCACCTTCAAAGATAGTTGAAGCTATAAATTGACCATCTTGTTCAATAATTTTTAAGGTAGCTAAATATTGATCATTATAAATTAAATCAAATTCATTTTCATTGCCATTTTCTTGATAAGTTATCGCATTGATATCTTTATCAGCATAAATGTTTTCTAGTTGATTTATATAATCTTCTTGAGAATTAAAGTGGGTATCAACTATTAAAGAATTATCATATATTTGTTGATAGTTTTTATTTTTAACTTCTTCTAAATAAGTAGAGATAGCACTTTGTGGTAAAGCGGCAGCTTCACTAGCTATTTTTTGTTTAACAATAAATATAGTTGTAAAACTTAATACTAAGCAAAGGACGATAGTAGTTGCGATTAATATAATACTTACAAAAGATTTTTTTACTTTTTTTGCCATGATTAATTACCATCCTTTACTATAAATGCTGTTGGTAAATTACGCGCACCATACATACTAACGGTAGTATTTACATATTCACCATTATATACTAATACACTAGAGTTACCACCATCTAAATTACCAGCTGTCATCGCATTAAAATCTTGCATAATTTGAATAATATCTTCATACTTAGCACCTAAAGAATGAGGTTGTCTACCATCGACTACTAATAATAAGAAAGCACCATCTTCTCTTTGACCTATAACTGTTCGAGGATTTAATTGTGGTTGTCCACCACCTTCAAAAACAACATTATATTGATCAATTAGAGCAGGGCCAAAAGTTACACCATCACGAATTCCCCATTCTAAAGCTTGTCTAGCACTCATATTATTACAAATTAATTGGTTATCTTGATTGATGCCAATAACAGTAGTAAATTCATCAAGGCCACCACTAATTAGTTCACCATTACTTATGACGATACCCCATGCTTGTCCACCATTACCATGTCCACCAGCATCTTCAAATCCACCTGCATTTATTCCGGCGATGCCATCATACATCTCAATGTAGTCTTCAATTCCTGGAGCAGCTGCCCCAGAATCCATATTTGGATTGGCTGCTAAGATGATATCTTCAGGATTATGAACAATCATCATGAAAGCTTCATAAGTTGTTCCTTTAATTTTATGAATTTCAATACCATCTTCATTAATTTGTTCAACATTTGGTTCAATAGTTATACCATTTTTAATTCTATTAATTTCTTCATCATTATAAAATAATTTTGCAAATGTATGATCTAAACCATCATCACTTAGATTTTTAATTGCTTCTTGACTATAAGCAATATTATTACCAGCATATATTTCTTTTAAAGATAAATAACCAGTAATGACAACACTAATCATTATGATTAAAAAGCTAATTAAAGCAGCAATGCCAATACTTAGCCCCTTAGATTTTTTATTATTCATTCTAAAATACCTTCCTTAGCATTAATTATACATTAAAATATATATTTTTTTAAATGCTAAGTTTATAATGTTATTATGATAAGAAAAGCTAAAACAGAAGATATTGAAAGAATTATAGAATTAAGTAGTTTTGCTTCAAGACAAAATTGGAAAAGATTCTTTTCTAAAGATAAAGCAAAATATCTTTCTTATGCTTTTTTGAATTTATATAATAATTTTCATCAAGAAAATTTAAAATATTATTATGTTTATGAAGAAGAAAATATAATTAAAGGCTTTATAAATTATTCAATTAAAGAAGAAAAAGTTTATTTGAAAAAGTTAGTAGTTGATTATTTTTTCGAAAATGAAGATATTTTAAATAAAATGTATATAGAATTTGAACAACAAGCAATAAAAGCAAATATGCAAATAATATATATGTGGGTTATAACTAAAGATAAAGAGATGGTAGATTTTCTAAACAATAAGCATTTTATCCAAGATAATACTAGAAGATATTTAGATAATACGATTATACTTGAACAGCTATATTATAAAAATTTGATAAAATAATAAAAGGAAGTGCCTATATAATAAACAAACACTTCTTTTTTTATGATTCAAGATAACTATGAATTGGTTACTAAATATTGTGAAGGTGTACAAAATGCTTTAAATGAACAGGCTAATATACATCTGAAGTATGTTAAGCCAGATTTTGATAAAGATAGGGCATATGGGCTTATTAATGCAATACATAGAGATGAATTTACCAAGATAAAAAATGAATATCTAGGAGAATCACTAATTAATCAGTCTCAAGATATAGTAACTGAATCAGTAAAAGCAAATGCTAAATTTCAATATGAAACTGGTATGAGGCCTAAGATAGTAAGAACGGTTGCAGGCGGCTGTTGCGATTGGTGTGCTAACTTAGCAGGAACATATGACTATGAAACAGTTAAAGCAACTGGCAATGATGTTTGGAGAAGACATAGACATTGTAGATGTACAGTTACGTACGTACCATCGAAAGGAAAATCAAAAACGGTATGGACTAATCAAAAATACAACTCGAATACAAGTGTGATAAGTGGAGCAAGAATAACAGATCCTGATACAAAAGAAGCTTTAAAATTCGCAGAAAGCTATTATGAAGAAATAAGACATAAAAGTACCGATTATCTTAAAGTTGCTGAAAAAGCAAATATAACGGTTCAGGAAGCAAAAAACATTAAAGATTATTTATTTATTGATAAATCTTTATATGATGAAGATTTAAAAGCATGGATTAGATTCAACCCAGATGCAACAATTGCACAAAGTTGGCAAAGATTATCTGAAGGAAATCCATTACCTCATGACTTCACATTGATTAAACACGAGATGTTAGAAATGAAGATAAAAAAAGAAAATCCTGGTATTTCTCATAATGATGCACACAAAAGAGCAAATATAGTGTATAATTACAGTAAAGAATCAGGAGAATATTATGATAACCTTAGAAAATCTAAAAAAAGTAGGTAATGTCATTGAAGCCGATTATATTTTAGAAAGTTATCCAGATAGAACTGGGCATTTTAAGTATGACATTAATAAAGGTGATTTTATTGAAAGAAAAAGGGTTTCAGATGGAGTAGAATATGGATTTTCACATATTAAACGTGACCTTGAGCGATTAATTAGAGCGAATATTTTCCCCAAAAAAAGAGTTATAAGTTGGTATTAAGAGCGAAAGCTCTTTTTTATTTTAAAAAAGTTAAAAATATTATTGGTTTTATGCTAGCTAAGGAGGTTGAATTGTGGCGAAAGACGATTATTATGTAATTGTTTATAAGATTTTGGTTTATTTGTATGTTCAATTAAAAAATGGTGATGATGTTGATAGTAAAATCTTAAGCTATAATGGAAAATTGTTTAATATTCCAGAAAAATATTGGACATATATCATTGTTAACTTATATCAAGATGGATATATCGAAAATATAACGATAAAAAAGCCATGGGGAAATGTAAGTGTTATTGAAAATATTGATGATGTTCAAATTACTCCAAAAGGAATTGATTATTTATTGAATAATTCATTGTTTGAAAAAGCAAAAGAATTTTTAAAAGAAATAAAAGAGATTACACCATTCATTTAGCGCAAAACATGCGCTTTTTTGTAGGATGAATAAGTAATGTTTAGACTCATTTTGTACGAAAGCTAATGGCAGAAAAAAGAAAAGGAAATCAATATCCTACACAATCACATTCAATTGAATGTGTTAAATCAAAAGGACAAGATGCAATGGATAAGATTCTAGAAAATCATGAAGTTCGAATAAGTCTAATTGAAAAATATATAGAAATATAAAATCCTACCTTATTTTTATATAGGGTAGGATTTTATATAAAAGTGGGTAACGACATAAAAAAAGCCTTTGAATAAAGGCTCAATTAACAACTGGCAGGGGTGGAGAGGATCGAACTCCCATCCGCGGTTTTGGAGACCGATATACTACCATTGTACTACACCCCTATGGTGACTCGTACGGGATTCGAACCCGTGAATGACGCCGTGAAAGGGCGCTGTGTTAAGCCACTTCACCAACGAGCCTTATTTAGTTGCCTAAGTATGATATCATAAGTAAAAAAATAATTCAATATAAATTTCATATGATTGTATTTTTACAACATTAATAATAAATTGTAAATTAATAATATTGTACCCATTGCCATAGCTCCAGGTAAAAATGAAGTACTTTGATTATAAGAGTAACTTAAGAATGCTACTTGGATGCTGATGAATATAAAACTTCTTAGCCAATCATTTAAAGAAAAAGGTACAAAAGCAATAGTAAATATTAGTCCAAATATAATTCCTGAGAAGGCTATAACTAGTGTTTCTTTATCTTTAATGCTTAAATGATCGGTTAGGCATTTATAAAAAATATTAACCAATATTGGCATAATAAAAGTATATGCAATAAAAAATAAAGGCATAGCAGCTATGTAATTATTTATTAGAGTTGGATCGATTGTGGGAATATATCCTTTTAAAAAGAAGTGATTAATGGCATAAAGAATACTAAAGAATATTAGACCTACAAAATAAAAAATTATAGATTCTTTAAAATTCTTTTTAATACGATTATAATGTAAAGCTAAAAGATCATAATCATATATAAAAATAATACAGCCAATTACATTTATTAAGATAGTATAGCTTATAGTTTTTTTATCAATAAAATAATTTAAAACAGGATATAGTAAAGGTATTAATAATGAAAGGATTATAGTTATTATTATGCGTTTTATGCTTAATGTTGATTTTGAAATAGTCATAAAATTTATTCTCCTTGTCCTTTGTATTTTACTAAATTGTTAAAAAAAAAGCAAAACTTTATAAAAAATGGTTGATTTTGAAAAAAAGTATAGGTTTTTTGGAAATTTGTTATTAATTATATTAATAAAGAAAGGAGGATGTAGATGATGAAATTGAATCCGAATCTTACCTATGCCGAAAAAAGAATTATAATAGGATATTTTGCGAATCTGTATAATCAAGCTGTTGCCCGTGAGGAATTGAGAAAGATTAATCGTCATAGCTATATGAGTGCTGAAGAAAATGATAAGACTTTAATTTTTTTGATGGATCATGCTTTATCTCATGTTAGTAGAGAGACACAATTGATTATTAGACATGAATTTATTTATAAAAGTCCTGATATTTGGTATTTGGATTATTTTTCTAAGACAAGCTATTATCGTTTTCGTTTACTTGCAGTTGATGAATTTATTAATTGTCTTAACATTTAAACAATGTTAAAATATGATTAATAAGGATGATACGCGAAAGGATGATGAGAATGGTTTTAAAAGGTATCGCTGCTTCACAGGGGATTGCAATTGCTAAAGTATATAAATTGCAACAACCTGTTTTGACTATTAGTAAACAAGATGCTAATGCTGAGGAAGAATTAGCTAAATTAGAAAAGGCATTTGTTAAGACTATTAGTGATATTGAGGCAATTAAAGAAAGAGCTTCTGCTAATTTGTCTGAGGAAGAATTAGCAATTTTTGATGCTCATTTAATGATGGCTAATGACCCTGAAATGAAAGGTCAAATTGAGCAAATGATCAAAGATCAAAATGTTAATGCTGAATATGCTACACAAGAAGTTGCTAATATGATGGTAGCAATGTTTGAAAGCATGGACAATGATTACTTTAAAGAAAGAGCTGCAGATGTTAAGGATGTTACATTTAGATTACAATGTAATATAGTAGGAGCTATTATTCCTGATCTTACGGCTATTGATGAAGAAGTTATTATTGTTGCCGAAGATTTAACACCATCAGATACAGCTCAATTGAATAAAAATTATACTAAGGGTTTTGCAACTGCAATTGGTGGTAGAACATCACATAGTGCTATTATGGCTAGATCTTTAGAAATTCCAGCAGTTGTTGGTTGTAAAGGTATCTTAGAAGAAGCAAATCATGGAGATATGTTAATTCTTGATGCAGTTGAAGGTAAGGTAATTATTAATCCAACTGATGATTTAGTTGAGGAATATCAAGAAAAGAAAGCTAAATTTGAAGAAGAAAAAGAAGCTTTAAAAGTTTTAGTTAATCAAAAGAGTGTTACTGTAGATGGCCATGAAGTTGAAATTGCTGGTAATATTGGTACACCAAAAGATGTTGATGGTGTTTTAACTAATGGTGGTGAAGGTGTTGGTTTATACCGTACAGAGTTCTTATATATGGATTCTGAAAATGATTTCCCTTCTGAAGATGAACAGTTTGAAGCTTATAAAACTGTTTTGGAACATATGGAAGGTAAGAAAGTTGTTATTAGAACTTTGGATATCGGTGGAGATAAACGCTTAAATTATTTTACTTTCCCTGAAGAGATGAATCCATTCTTAGGATATCGTGCTATTAGATTATGCTTAGATCGTACAGATATTTTCCGTACACAATTAAGAGCTTTAATTAGAGCTAGTGCATATGGACGTTTATGCATCATGTTCCCAATGATTGCTACTTTAAATGAATTTAGAAGTGCTAAAGCAATATTTGAAGAAGAAAAGGCTAAATTGGTTGCTGAAGGAGTTAAGATTGGGGATAAAATTGAAGTTGGAATGATGATTGAAATTCCAGCAGCTGCAGTATTAGCAGATAAATTTGCTAAAGAAGCTGATTTCTTCTCAATTGGTACTAATGACTTAGTTCAATATTCTATGGCAGCTGATAGAATGAGTGAAAAAGTTTCTTATTTATATCAACCATTGAATCCATCATTATTACGCTTGATTAAAATGGCTATTGATGGAGCTCATAAAGAAGGTAAATGGTGTGGTATGTGCGGCGAGATGGCTGGTGATGAACTAGCTGCTCCAGTTTTATTAGGTTTAGGATTAGATGAATTCTCTATGAGTGCTTCTAGTATTCTAAGGGCTCGTAAGATGATTAGATCATTGTCTAAAGCTGAAATGACTGAATTAGCTGCAAAAGCTATTGAATTAGAAACAATGGATGATGTTGTTGAACTTGTAAAAAATAGCTTAAAATAAATTATAAAATAGTATAAAATAAAGAGTGTGATTATTCACGCTCTTTTTTAAGGTGATGCTATGAAAAATGTAATATTTATTTCTTCTACTGGTGGACATTTAGTAGAATTATTACAATTAAAGCCTTTATTTTCTAAAGTAAATGCTTGTTTAATTACAGAGAAAACTAAGTCTAATGCTGATCTTTCTTCACAAATAGATATTCCTATTGAATATTTGGCATATGGAACAAAAAAGCATCTTTTTAGTTATATATTTAAATTTGCTTATAATATATTAAAATCATTTTATTATTTTTTAAAATATAGACCAGATGCCATTGTTACTACAGGTACGCATACGGCTGTACCAATGTGTTATATAGCTCATATTTTTAAGAAGAAGGTTATTTGGATTGAGACATTTGCGAATAGTCAAAGTCCAACAGAAGCTGGTAGAATGGTTTATAAGATTGCGGATACTTTTATTGTGCAATGGGATTCAATGCTTAAGTTTTATCCTAAAGCAATTGTAGGAGGTTCTATTTTTTAATGATATTAGTTACATTAGGAACACAAGATAAACATTTTGTACGTTTAATAGCTATGGTAGATGAGCTTATTAAACAAAAAGAAATTAATGAAGAAGTATATGTTCAAGCAGGTTCGACTAGTTATCATAGTGATAATATGTATATTTTTGATTACTTAGATATGGAAGAATATAATAAATTATTACAGAAATGTGATGTATTGATTACTCATGGAGGAGTAGGAACTATTGTTTCTGCATTGAAGGATGGTAAAAAAATAATTGGGGTGGCTAGAGAAGCGCGCTATAAGGAACATCATAATGATCACCAAAAAGAAATAATTGAAACTTTTTCTTCACAAGGTTTAATTTTAAAGGCTGATGATGTTGAAAGTTTGAAAGAAGCCTTACATAAGATAAAGACATTTGTGCCTAAGCATTTTGTAAGCAATAATGAGAATTTTGTAGCTTTAATAGCAAAGGAGCTTGATATATGAAATTATTTGCCTCAGATTATGATGGAACATTAAGAATGGGTGATAAAGTAGACATTGCGACCATTGAAGCTATTAAACGCTTTAGAGCTGCTGGTAATATATTTGGTATTGCTACAGGACGTTGTATAGACTTAGTTAAGTGTGAGCTAGATGGTCAAGCTATACCTTATGATTTTATTGTTGGAAATAATGGGGGAACAATTATAGATAGTCAAGGAAATATATTAGAAAATGTATTGATTGAACCAAAACTTGCTAAAAAGATTTTACAAATTTTGGGTAGTTTTAAACCAGATCAATTGGGAATTAGTGATGGCTTGACTTATGGTACTAATTATCCTTTGTTAGAAATGCTTATGCCTTCGTTGCGCTTTTATAATTATCAAAAACCTGATGTGTTTAAAATGATTGAAAAAGGGGAAATTACTTCTATCTTTGTTTATTTTAAACAATATGATAAAAAACAAAAAGCAATGGAGGCAATTAAAGGTTTAATTGAAAATTTAGCTTGTTCAACCAATGATGAAATGATTTCTGTATGTAATAAAGGTATTACCAAACAACATGGAGTTGCATTAATTGGAAAATATTTTAATTGTGATGATATTTATGTTATTGGTGATGACTATAATGATATAGAAATGATTACTTATTATAAAGGTTTTACGGTTGAAAGAGCGAATAAAGAAATAAAAAAAATAGCTTCTTTACAATTTACAAATGTTGAAAAAGCTATTGAATATTTAATGGGCTAATTATTTGCCCGTTTTTATTTTTTGGGCAAATTTAGCTAACTTATATAATAAAGAATTTACTGGTAAATCAAATTCTCCAATATATTCGACAATAATAGGACCAAAATTGGCTTTGAAAGTAGATAAGCCATCATCTAGGGTTCCAGATATTCCACCCATATTTACAAATTTATAACCTAAATCAAAAGAGTGTTGAATCTTATACATATATAGGGGATATTGCGGTCTAAAGGCATTGAAATCATCATTTCTTCCTGCATATAGCATTTCTATATTTGTTCCAAATCCTACCATTAATCCACCGGCTATGGTTGTTTCATTGGGATATTTTTGACACAATTCTTGAATCTTTATTAGTTCTTTATTGCTTGAATCAATGGTTTGTTGGGCTTTTTTATGAGCATTATTAGTAGCATTTATATCATTTAAAATATTTGTAGCATCTTTAATATTATTTTCTAATTCTTGACGATATTGATTAGGATTTACTTTAGCTAAATATAAATAGCTATCATCTTGGTAAGTGTCCATTATTTTTTTAAAATAGTCTAAATTACGTAGATGAACATTTTTATGTTTTTCAGTTAAACTTATCATTTGGGCAAATTCTTCAAGATGATCTTTTGAATATAAATCAACTTTAACATGTCGTTTATTAGCGGCTTTGATTGATTTTATAGTTGAGTTTGGGACTGTCTTTTCTAAATCTTCAACATAAGGTTTTGCCATATGAAAACGGGGTTGAATAGTTTGTTCGATATGTAAAGTTTGCCCTTTATATATGGCTTTATTTTCTATTAAATTATTAATGATTGCTAGAGCTGTTTTATCATTTGGAATATCCTTATTATCTAGAGTAAAGCGACGTAATTCGATACCTGGATCAAAGGTTATAAATAAGCAGTGTTGTTTTTTTGCCCATTTTTTTAATTCTTTGAAGAAATAATTGACTAATTCTTTATTAGTATAGTCCATAATAGGGCCTCGAGGTAAATATATCATACATAGGCCTAATGGTAAGGGTTTTATTAATGCTAAAGAAGAAGCTACAATTTTATCATTTTCAAATACGCTTATAATATCATGATGCCAATTATCTTTGATTTTTGCCCAGTTACTTGATTGTAGAAGATTTGATAAAGGATGATTTTTTACAAAAGCATCATGAATGGTACTAGAAACATTACTTTTAAATATATACATAAGAAAGCCTCCAATATTGAACTAATATAGTATAGCTAAAAAATATATTTTAAGCAATTATGGACATATTTTTAAAAATGTTTATTGCGAAAAAATATAATGAGTTATAGAATAACTATGATTATGAGGTGAAATATGAAGTTAGGATTAGATGTGGGATCAACAACTATTAAATGTATTTTACTTGATGAAGATGATAATATTATTTATTCATCTTATGAAAGACATTTAAGCAAAATTGTAGAAAAAACCATTGAATTATTAACTTATATAAAAGAAAACTATATTCAAGATCATAAATGCAAATTAATGATTAGTGGGTCTGCTGGTATGGGTATGGCTCAATGTAATGATATAGACTTTGCTCAAGAAGTTTTCGCAACTAAGATTGCTTGTGAAAGATTAAATCCTGATACAGATGTTGTGATTGAATTGGGTGGGGAAGATGCAAAAATTCTTTTTATTAGTAATCATTTGGAAGTGAGGATGAATGGTTCTTGTGCTGGAGGCACAGGGGCTTTTATCGATCAAATGGCTACTTTATTAAATTGTGATGCAGCTACATTAGATAAATTAGCCGATAATGCTAAACGTAGTTATACGATTGCAAGTCGTTGTGGTGTATTTGCTAAGACGGATATTCAACCATTATTAAATCAAGGAGCTCTTAAGGAAGATATTGCTTTAAGTATCTTCTATGCTATTGTTAATCAAACAATTGCTGGATTAGCTCAAGGTAGACCAATTAAAGGCAATGTTTTATATTTAGGTGGACCTTTGACTTTCTTGAAAAATTTAAGAAAATGCTTTGATAAGACCTTAAATCTTGAAGGTAAGTGTCCAGAAAATTCCCTATATTATGTTGCTTTAGGTGCAGCTTTTAGTGCTACTAATTCATATAATCTTGATGAATTAATTGCTAAATTACAAAATTATAGTAATCATACAACATTTGCTTATATCGAGCCATTATTTAAGAATGAACAAGAATATCAAGAATTTAAAGAAAGACATGATAAAGCAAAGATTGAACATGCTGATCCAAAAAGTTATAAAGGCAAAGCATATTTAGGAATTGATTCAGGTAGTACTACATTAAAATGTGTAGTTATAGATGAACAAGGAAAAATCTTAATTGAAGATTATCGTACGAATAAAGGTAATCCGGTTGAATTGATTAAAGATTTTTTGATTAATTTATATACACAATATCCTAATATTGAAATTGTCGGTTCAGGATGTACAGGCTATGGTGAAGATATAGTAAAACATGCTTTTAAAGTTGATGAAGGTCTAGTAGAGACGATTGCGCATCTTACAAGTGCTAAAGCTTTTAAGAAGGATGTAGATTTTATTATTGATATTGGTGGCCAAGATATGAAATGTTTTAAGATTCATAATGGTACAATCGATAATATTTTCTTAAATGAAGCTTGTTCTTCAGGCTGTGGTAGCTTTTTACAAACTTTTGCAACTAATCTAGGTTATGATATTGAAACCTTTGCTAAAAAAGGTTTATTTGCCAAAATGCCAGTAGATTTAGGTTCTAGATGTACGGTATTTATGAATTCTAGTGTTAAACAAGCTCAAAAAGATGGAGCTTCTATTGATAATATTAGTGCAGGTCTATCTATTAGTATTGTAAAAAATGCTATATATAAAGTTATTAGATGTTCTAGTGTTGAAGAATTAGGTAAAAATGTTGTAGTGCAAGGTGGTACTTTCTATAATGATGCGGTATTAAGAGCTTTCGAACAAGAGTTAAAGACTAATGTTATTAGGCCAAATATCGCAGGTTTGATGGGAGCTTATGGTGCTGCTTTATATGTTAAAAATAAAAAATATCAAAAGAGTTCTATTTTAACTTTACCTGAATTATTAAATTTTGAACATAAAGTATCTAGTGTAAATTGTGGTTTGTGTGAAAATCATTGTCAACTTACAGTTAATACTTTTAGTGGTAATCGAAAATATATTAGTGGTAATCGTTGTGAAAGACCAATTACTAAAAAGACTAAGGGCAATGATTTAAATATATATGAATCAAAGCGTCAATTAATTAAGACTTATCATACTGATAGTGGATATAGAAATATAACTATTGGTATGCCTTTAGGATTAAATATGTATGAATTATTACCTTTTTGGAATGCATTTTTTGCTAGTTTAGGTTTTAAAGTTATCACTACAGATTTTTCTAATCGAGCTACTTATTTAAAGGGACAAAATTCTATTCCTAGTGATACGGTTTGTTTCCCTGCAAAATTGATGCATGGTCATGTTGAAGAATTGATTGAAAAAGGTGCAGATGTTATTTTCTATCCTTGTATGTCATATAATGTTACTAATAAGCATGCGGATAATAATTATAATTGTCCTGTAGTAGCTTATTATCCTGAAGTTTTAAAGGCTAATATGGATAGTTTGAAAAAAGTTGTATATATAAATGATTATGTAGGTATTCATAAACCAATGGCTTTTGTGCATAAAATGACTAATATTTTAAAGAAATATTTTGATGATATTCATCATCGTGATGTATTTAAGGCTAGTCGTAAAGCTTATCAAGCTTATCAAGAACATATGGATAAGATATATGCGATGGGTGATAAGATTGTAAGTGAAGCTAGAAAAGAAAATGCGCCTATTATTGTTTTAGCGGGTAGACCTTATCATATTGATCCTGAAATTAGTCATGGTATCGATCAAATGATTGCAAGTTTTGGATGCGCTATTGTTAGTGAGGACTATGTTGCGCATTGTAATTCGAAGGCTTATAGAGTTAAAGTATTAAATCAATGGACTTATCATAGTCGTCTTTATGATGCTTGTGAATATGTAGTTGATCAAAAAGATATGAATCTTGTACAACTTGTTTCATTTGGTTGTGGTTGTGATGCGATTACTTCGGATGAATGTCGTAGTTTATTAGAAGAAAAAGGAAAGATTTATACGCAAATAAAGATTGATGAAATATCTAATTTAGGATCTATAAAGATTAGAATTAGATCATTGTTAGAAGCATTGAAACAGGAAAAGGAAACTGATAGTCATGAGTAATATTATTGAATTTACTAAAGAAATGAAAAAAGACTATACCATATTAGTGCCTGATATGGCTCCAGTACATTTTAAGATTATTATGCCTGTTTTTATTCAAGAAGGCTATCATGTAGAATTATTAGATAATCAAGGTAGTGGCGTAGTTAATAGTGGATTAAAATATGTGCATAATGATACTTGTTATCCCGCTTTATTAGTTATAGGTCAAATGATAGATGCTTTAAATAGTGGACGTTATGATATTCATAAAGTAGCTCTTTTGATTACGCAAACGGGTGGAGGATGTAGAGCTAGTAATTATATCCATTTGTTACGTAAAGCGCTAGTTAAAGCAGGCTATGGTTTTATTCCGGTAATTTCATTAAACATGAGTGGCTTAGAAAAAAATAGTGGTTTTAAATTAACTATAGGCATGTTAAGAAAAGCTATTGCTGGTATGGTTTATGGTGATTTGATAATGCATTTAGCTAATCAATGTCGACCATATGAAATTACTAAGGGCACTACTGATGAATTGGTAGATAAATTAGGAGCTAAATGTGCAAGTTATTTGAATGCTAATAAAGGTTATAGTATTCATCAGATGAAAGATATATGCAAGATGATTGTTCAAGAATTTGCTAAATTGCCTATTGAAAAAACGATTAAACCTAAAGTGGGTATCGTAGGAGAAATTTATGTTAAATATGCTCCTTTAGGTAATAATAATCTAGAAAAATTCTTACAAACACAAGATGTTGAATATATGGTTCCAGGTTTAATGGGATTTGCTTTATTTAAAGTAGATAATCGTTTGGAAGATATTAAACTTTATGGGGGAAATATTGGTAAGAAGGTTGTATGTCAAATCTTATTTGATTATCTACAAAAAATGGAAGGTGTTATGGCTGAAGCTGTGCAAAAATATTCTTCTTTTGTACCAATTGGTCGTTATGCCCATACTAAAGAATTAGTAAAAGATATTGTTGGTTATGGCTTTAAGATGGGAGAAGGTTGGTTGCTTACGGCGGAAATTATGGAATTATGTGATCAAGGATATGAGAATGTTGTTTGTACACAACCATTTGGTTGTTTACCAAATCATATCAATGGAAAAGGAATGATTCGTAAGATTACAACTGTTATGCCAAAAGCTAATATTGTGGCAATTGATTATGATCCCAGTGCTACTAAAGTAAATCAAGAAAATAGAATTAAATTGATGTTATCAATTGCCAGAGAAAAATTAAAATAATATAGTAAATATTTAGCATAAGTATGTTATAATCTATATGGCTTTAATTAAGTGCGAGACACTTAGAAGAAATTTATATATGATATAACTATAGCTATATAGGTCTTCGAGTGTACTCGAAGGCCTTTTTTGAAAGGAAAAAAGAAGATGGACAATTTATTTAGGCTTAAAGATTTATCAGTCAAAGAAATTAATGATATCTTAGATTTAGCAAATAAGTGTAAAGATGGCACTTATGATAATTATTTAAAAGATAAAATAATTGCTAATTGTTTTTTTGAACCAAGTACGCGAACACAATATAGTTTTAATACTGCTCAATTAAGATTGGGAATGAAGGTAATTAGCTTTAATAGTGATAATAGCTCTTTAAAAAAGGGTGAATCATTCTATGATACTATTAAAACTTTTGAAAGTTTCAATATTGATGGAATTGTAATTCGTGATCGTAAGGACCATTATTATGAAGAATTAAAGAATATTCATATTCCTATTTTAAATGCAGGAGATGGGGCTAGTGATCATCCAACTCAATCATTACTTGATTTATTGACGATTCGTAATGAATTTGGCCATTTTGAAGGTTTAAATATTGCGATTGTCGGAGATATAAAATATTCACGAGTAGCCCATTCTAATATTGAAATAATGGAAAGATTGGGAATGAATTGTTATGTTAGTGGTCCTGAAGAATATCGCGAGGAAGGATATAAATTTATTGATTTTGATAAGGCTATCGAACAGATGGATATCATTATGTTGCTAAGAGTACAACATGAACGTCATGAACAAAAAATGCAACTTTCTTTAGAAGAATATCATAGAGATTATGGTTTGACTATGGAAAGAGTTAATAGAATGAAAGATAATGCCATTATCATGCATCCGGCACCTTTTAATCGAATGGTAGAAATTGCGGATGATGTTGTAGAATGTGATAAAAGTCGTATTTTTAAGCAGATTGAAAATGGTGTTTTAGTTAGAATGGCGGTTATTTTAAAGACCATTGGAGGTATGTAATATGACTAGACTATTTAAAAATGGTTCAGTATATTATCAAAATAAATTCGTTGATAGTGATTTTTTAATTGATGATGAAGGTAATTTTATAATTGCTGATAAGATTGATCTTTTAGATGATGATGTTGATGAAGTAATAGATTGTGCTGGTCTTACTATTATGCCAGGTCTAGTAGATGTGCATACGCATTTGCGCGAGCCTGGTTATACTTACAAAGAGACGATTAAAACAGCTACTTACTCGGCAGCTAAAGGTGGATTTACGACTATTTTTGCGATGCCAAACTTAAATCCAGCTTGTGATAGTTTAGAACATTTAAAGATGGAACAAGATATTATCGATAAGGATGCATGTATTCATGTTTATCCAATATGTTCTATAACTAAAGGACAAAAAGGTCGCGGTGAACTAGTTGATTTTGCTAGTTTGCATAATGAATGTTTCTTATATTCGGATGATGGAGTTGGAGTGCAAGATGAAACCTTGATGAAACAAGCCATGGAACAGTGTGCAAAATATAACAGTGTAATAATTGCGCATTGTGAAGATGAAAAAGAATTAAAAGGTGGAAGTTTAAATGAAGGTATTGCTTCAAGACGATTTAATGATCCAGGTATCAATAATGCTAGCGAATATAATGAAGTTATTAGGGACATTGAATTGGCTAAACAAACAAATTGTCAATTTCATATATGCCATATTTCATGTAAAGAAAGTGTTGAGGCTTTAAGAAAAGCTAAACAAGAAGGATTAAATGTTTCTGGAGAAGTTACTTGTCATCATCTTTGTTTAAATGAAGAAGATATTGATGAAGACAATGGTAAATGGAAGATGAATCCTCCACTTAGATCAAAAGATGATCAACAAGCTTTAATTAAAGCAATTCAAGATGGAATTATTGAAGTTATTTGTACAGATAATGCTCCTCATAGCAAGCAAGAAAAAGATTGTCCAATTAAGGATGCTAAGATGGGTATTGTTTCAATTGAGATTGCTTTTAGTTTAATTTATACACATTTTGTAAAAAATAAACTTTTGAAATTGGAAGATGTCATTAAATTGATGAGCTATAATCCTTGTGATATCTTTGGTATTGATGGTGGTGAAATTGTTAATATGGAGAAAGCTAATCTTTGCTTCTTTGATTTAAATGCTAATATTAGAGTAGATAGTAAAAAATTTGCTTCAATGGGTAAGAGCTGTCCATTTGATGGTAAAATACTAAATGGAAAATGTGTTATGACAATAGTTGATGGAAACATTGCTTATCGGGAGGGCGTATAATGGATAGAAAATTGGTTTTGGCTAATGGTAAAGAGTTTTATGGTAAAGCCTTTGGTAGTACTAAGGAAGTTATCAGTGAAGTAGTATTTAATACTTCATGTGTTGGTTATCAAGAGATAATAAGTGATCCTTCATATACTGATCAAATGATATGTATGACTTATCCTTTGATTGGTAATTATGGCATTATTGATGAAGATTATGAGTCTAAGATTTTTGGGCCAAAAGCTATGATTGTTAGAGAATATAATGATAAGCCTTCTAACTTTCGTTATACTAAGACTTTAAATGAAGTCATGGAAGAAAATGATATAGTTGGTTTAACGCATATAGATACTCGTTATCTTACAAGAACAATTCGTGATGAAGGGGCGATGATAGGTATTATTTGTGATAGTGATATGCCTAAAGAAAAAGCTTTAGAAAAAATACAAGCTTATGATTTGCCACATAATCAAATTGCGAAAGTTAGCTGTAAGAAGCGTTGGTATGCGCGTTGTGCCAATCCCCGATTTAATGTTGTAGCTATCGATTGTGGTATTAAATATAATATCATTCGTGATTTAAATCGTAATGGTTGTAATGTTACTATTGTTCCTTATAATACTAGTGCCAAAGAAATTTTAGCTTTGAAACCTGATGGAATTTTCCTGTCTAATGGTCCAGGAGATCCGCAAGATGTTAAAGAAATTGTAGAAGTAATTAAGGAATTACAAGGAATTAAGCCATTATTTGGTATATGTTTAGGTCATCAATTGATTGCTTTAGCAAATGGTTTTGATACTTATAAATTAAAATTTGGACATCGTGGAGCTAATCATCCGGTATTAAATATTGTGACAGGCAAAATTGAAATTACTAGTCAAAATCATAGTTATGCCGTTAAGGAAAAAGAAGATCCAAACGTTAAGATTACCCATTATAATTTATTAGATAAAACCGTTGAAGGTTTAGAGATAGCTAAAGATTGTTGTTTTAGCGTACAATATCATCCTGAAAGTGCAGCTGGTCCGGAAGATAGCAAGTACTTATTTAAAAAATTTATCGATTATATGGAACAAGTAAAGGAGAAAGACAATGCCTAGAAGAGAAGATATTAAAAAAGTTTTGGTCATTGGTAGTGGACCAATAGTAATTGGTCAGGCTGCGGAATTTGATTATGCAGGGACTCAAGCTTGTTTATCTTTGAAGGAAGAGGGTTATGAAGTAATCTTAATCAATTCTAATCCAGCGACAATTATGACCGATAGTCATATTGCGGATAAAGTTTATATGGAACCATTGACCTTAGAATATGTTTCAAGAATTATTCGTAAAGAAAGGCCTGATGCTTTATTACCTTCTCTTGGAGGACAGACTGGTTTAAACTTGGCTATGCAACTTGCTAGTAAAGGGGTTTTAGATGAGTGCCAATGTGAAATATTAGGTACTAGCTTTCATTCGATTGAAGAAGCTGAGGACCGTTTAAAATTTAAAGAATTATGTCAAAGAATTAATCAACCTTGCTTAGAGAGTCATATAGCGCGTAATATTGATGATGTGGTTAAATATGCCAATATGATTGGTTATCCAGTAGTATTGCGCCCGGCTTTTACACTAGGAGGAACTGGTGGAGGATTTGCAAATAATGATGAAGAAGTCATTGAAATTGGCGAAAATGCTTTAAAATTATCACCAGTTAGTGAAGTATTAGTAGAAAAATCTATTAAGGGTTATAAAGAAATAGAATTTGAAGTAATGCGCGATAGCAATGATACGGCTATTGTTATATGTTCAATGGAAAATATTGATCCTGTTGGTGTTCATACTGGTGATAGTATGGTAGTTGCTCCAGCGCAAACTTTGTCTAATAAAGAATATCAATTATTAAGAAATGCTGCTTTAGCGATAATTAAAGAATTAAAGATTGAAGGTGGATGTAATGTTCAATTTGCTTTAGATCCATTCTCTTTTAATTATTATGTTATTGAGGTAAATCCAAGAGTATCGCGTTCAAGTGCTTTAGCATCTAAGGCTACTGGTTATCCAATAGCTAAGGTTAGTAGTAAGATTGCCATTGGTTTACGTTTAGATGAAATAAGAATTGCGAATACTTGTGCAGCTTTTGAACCTGCAGTAGATTATGTAGTATGCAAGGTTGCACGTTTTCCATTTGATAAGTTTGCTAAGGCTGATCATACTTTAAGTACGCAAATGAAAGCTACAGGTGAAGTAATGAGCATTGGTCGTAATATGGAAGAAGCTTTATTAAAGGCGATGCGTTCATTAGAAATTGGCGTAGATCATATTTATTTAGAAAAATTTGATCATTATTCTACCGATGATTTATTAGAAAATATTAAAACACCTACAGATGAAAGAATTTTTGCCATCGCCGAATTATTTAGACGTAATATCGATATGATGCTTATTCAGCATGCAACTAAAATTGATGCTTTCTTCTTGGATAAGATTCATCATATTGTTTCTTTAGAAGAAAAACTTAAAGCAGATCCTAGTGATGAAAATTTAATTAAATGTAAAAAATATGGCTTTAGTAATTCTTATTTATGTCATTATTTTAATATGAGTGAAAAAGCTTTATATGATCATTTAAAGGAAATTAACTGTCTTCCAGTCTATAAGATGATTGATACATGTGCTGCGGAATTTAGTGCTTATGTACCATATTTTTATTCAACATATGAAATAGAAAATGAATCTATTGTTAGTGATAGAAAATCAATTATTGTTTTAGGTAGTGGACCAATAAGAATAGGACAAGGTGTTGAATTTGATTATTCAACGGTACATGCAATATGGGCTATTCAACAAAAAGGTTATGAAGCTATTGTTATAAATAATAATCCTGAAACAGTATCTACTGATTATGAAGTGAGTGATAAATTATATTTTGAGCCATTATGCATTGAAGATGTAATGCATATAATTGAATTAGAAAAACCTGAGGGTGTCATTGTATCCTTAGGAGGGCAGACTGCTATTAATCTTTCTCAAAAATTGAAAGATTATGGAGTTAAAATTATTGGCACGGATATTGACGCTATTGAAAAAGCAGAAAATCGTGATAGTTTTGATAAAGTAGTTAGAAATGCTAATATTCCATTACCTATAGGCAAGGCAGTTACCAATATTGAAGATGGTCTAAAAGTTGCTAAAGAAATAGGTTATCCAGTGCTTGTTCGTCCTTCCTTTGTCTTAGGAGGTAGAGCAATGCAAATAGTTAATCATGATGATGAGCTTATTGAATATTTAACTAATGCAGTTAAAATTGATGCTGATCAACCAGTGTTGGTAGATAAATATATAGCTGGTACAGAAGTGGAAGTAGATGCAATATGTGATGGTAAAGATGTATTTATTCCTGGTATCATGCAACTTGTTGAAGCGACTGGTGTCCATTCTGGGGATTCGATGAGTGTTTATCCTCCATACTCATTAAGTGATAAAGTTAAAGCTACTATTGCTGATTATACTAATCGATTAGGTTTAGCAATTGGTATTAAAGGCTTATTTAATATTCAATTTATTGTTGATAGTAATGATGATGTCTATGTAATTGAAGTAAATCCTCGTAGTTCACGTTCTGTTCCTTTCTTATCTAAATCTACGGGAATTCCAATGGCTAATATTGCAACTAAAGTAATGTTAGGTGATAGCTTAGAAAAACAGGGCTATGGTACTTATGTCATGGAAGAAAAGAGACGTTATTATGTTAAATCACCGACTTTCTCTTTCTCTAAATTGCATGGCTTAGATGCTTATCTTTCTCCAGAAATGAAATCGACAGGGGAAGCAATCGGTTATGATGATACCTTAAATAGGGCTTTATATAAGTCTTTACAAGCTAGTAATTTAAGAGTTGTTAATTATGGAACAGTTTTTGTTACCTTAGCTGATAAAGATAAAGAAAGAGCTATTGGTTTAGTTAAACGTTTCTATGATCTTGGCTTTAATATTGAGGCTACATCTGGTACTGCAGCAACATTGAAACAAGCTAATATTAAAACGAGAGTTAAAAAGAAGATTTCTGAGGGTTCAACAGAAATATTAGATTCTATTCGTAAAGGTCATATAACTTATATCATTAATACTTTGACGACTAATGATTCTAATACTAATCGTGATGGTTATCAAATTAGACGTTGTGCAGTAGAAAATAATGTAACCGTATTTACTTCTTTAGATACCGTTAATGTTTTATTAAATAT
>CALVCO010000012.1 GCA_944326095.1 uncultured Erysipelotrichaceae bacterium
TTTAAAAGAAGAAAGGAGCAGGCAATTCCTCCCTAACTTATAGAAGTTAGAGTATCCTTGCCTAATATTTAGATGAAGGATTATTATGATATTTATTATATATCTAATAAGTTTGATTTCGATGGTGAGATTCTTACTGAAGCTATTAAAAAAACATTTGTTAATAGTGAACATTATTTTACCATTGAACAATTTTGTGAGGTTATAAACTTTAGGAATAATGCCAATATGCAAAAAAAAGTGGAAATCCTTTATCAAAAAAATTAATCATCCGATAGATGATTATAATATTATTTTAAATGCAATTGAAAATTTTCTTAAATTGCCCTTATCAGCAATATTTGAAAATAAATCTTTTAATTATTATTGGTTATCAAGTCAATATACATGGATAAAATGTAAGAATAAATAAAAAATCGCAAAGAATATTAAAATTCTTGCGATTTATTTTCTAATAAATTTTTCGTTGATTAGCTCTTAATAGTCTTTTAAATATATTTAAATTTAAGGTTTGATAAAGAATTAAAAATACTCCACTACCAACGCATAAGAATAAACTAGAAGAGGATAAGATATCACTTAAAGGATAATATAACCAGAATAATTCATCAACTATCATAGGTATAAATAAACCTATGATAAATAATACTACTGCTAAGATGATACGATTTGTTTGGTTAGCTTTCCATTTGTTATATTCATCATTTACTAAATCATAATCAGCTTCACTAAGCTCTAGATTAACTAAGATATTACGGTCATTTTTGATTAAGTTATTTCCTTTAATAATTAATACTACACCAACAAATATCATTAAAACCATTAATAATACTCCAATACTATCAATATAGAAGATATTACTCATTATTACTGGTGGTAAAGTAGAAGTAATAAATAAGAATATAGCTATAGCTAGTCTAGTATTAAAAGCTTTACGATTACTAATATAATCAATGATGGCACTTGTAGGAGTGTGTAAACCATACATTTCCATTAAGGTTTTACCTATTGGGGGCTTTTTATTATTAATATTATTTTCTTCTGAATCTTTTTCTTCTAATATTTTAGATAATTCTTCACTAGTTACTTTACTAGTATTTTCTTGTAATTCTTTTTCCATATTAATCGTTCCTTTAGTATTCTAATTATAGCATAATCTTAATAAAAAATATGTTATACTTAAAAAAAGGAGCCTAAATATGGAAGATGCATTATGCGTAATTGGGGAGGCATTAATTGATTTTATTCCTCAAGAAAAGAATTGTCGTTTAAAGGATGTTAATGGCTTTACAAAAGCAGCAGGAGGAGCAGTTGCTAATGTAGCTGGTACGGTAGCAAAGCTTGGCATTAAAGCTAAATTATTAACTAAAGTTGGTAAAGATCCTTTTGGTGATTATCTTTTGGAATGCATGAAAAAACAAAATATTGATATATCTTATGTTAAGCAAACATCATTATATGATACTTCATTGGCCTTTGTTTCTTTAGATGATAAAGGGAATAGGGATTTTAAATTTTATCGTAAAACGGCAGCTGATTTAGCATATGCTATAGAAGATATTGATGAAAGTTGTTTAGATGATGTTAAAATTATTCATTTTTGTAGTGTAGATTTAGTACCTTCCGCAATGAAAGAAGCTCATAAATATTTATTAGAATTAGCTAAAAAGCATAATATATTAATTAGTTTTGATCCTAATTTGCGTTTTTCTTTATGGGATGATTTAAACTTATTAAAAGAAACCGTCTTAGAATTCATGAAATATGCTAATATTATTAAAATATCTGATGAAGAATTAGCTTTTATAACTGGATGTAATAATATTAATGAAGCTAAAGATAGTATCTTAAAAGATAATTGTGAACTATTAATTTATACTAAAGGTAAAGATGGAGCAGAAATATTTACAAAAAATAATCATTTAGCAATTGATGGTTTAAATGTTAAAGCTATTGATACCACAGGAGCTGGGGATAGTTTTATAGGCGCTTTTATTTATCAATTATTAAAAAATAAAGATTATGATTTAGCTAATATTGCAAAAGAAAGATTAGAAGAATATTTAAAATTCGCTAATTATTATGGAGCATATATGACCAGTGTTGAAGGAGCTTTAGCTTCATTAGCTGATCAAAAAACTATCGATGAATTTATTAAATTGGTAAATTCTTAAATTGCTTTTTTAATTTAATTAATATTAATGATAAAAGATGTGTAATAGCTAAAACTAAAAATATTTGCCAATAAGGATTGCTATAAATATTTAGAATTTGAAATTTAAATAATAAATAAATGATCATAGGATGGACAATATAATAATATTTAGAATAGCCACGGAAGTTAATTTTCGTGGTCTTTTTACTTATGAATATTACACTAACAAATAAAAAATAAGTTAAAGGTATACATGAAAGTAAGATATTACTATTTAAACGTTCGGTATTGCGTAATAATACAGCTTCTAAAGCTAATAAAAATATAGAAATTATTAAAAGGATAAAACAATGATTAGTTACTAATTTGTCTTTTTTACCTATCCAATATCCTAATACGGTATAGAATAGACCAAAGAATAGAAAGTTACGGGTAGTTATAAAAATATCAAAATAGAATTTGATAATTTGGGTAATAGCTAAAGGTAATATGCCATAATAAGTTTCTGTGGCGCCAAATAATAATAGAATAAAAGAAATAATTAATAAGTATTTTAATTTAAAATGCTTTTTCCATTTATTTAAGACTAAAAGCGATAATATTACTGCTGGAAAATACCATAGATGATAATATATGCCAGCATATACTAAGGCAACAAGCATTACTAAAGGAAAACCAATGACCATTAAGGGAATAAATAATATATCAGGAATTCTTTCAAGATAACTCATGATAAAAAGACGATTATCATAAGCATAAGAAATTAGGATAGGTAAGTAGGCTAAGCTATATATTAAATATGAAGGAATCATTTTTTTACAATAGCTAATAATATAATTAGGATTATCTTTTTCTTTTTTGGCTACAAAATAACCAGTAATCATAAAAAAGATAGGTACACATATTCTAGTAATAATATTATTAAAAGCAAAATCTACATTAGGATAGTAATAATGTAAAAAAGGGCGTAAATGTAGAATTAATATTAAAATAGCGCAAATATATTTTAGAATATCTAAATTATTATAATTAATATGATTATTTAAAGCATTTTTATCAATATTATTTTGAATATACATCGTTAAAAAGCTAATAATAATTATGCAAATAAATAGGGCAATATAATTTACTTGCCACTTATTTAAATAACAAAGTAATAATGATAATAGACTAATGACTAAAGTGATGATAATGGCATTTTTATTTCTCATAATATTTATTCTTTCTTGTTTAGAATATTATAGCTTAATATTGTAATAATAAAAATAAGTTAGTATTAACTAACATTTTTTATTGACATGATAATTTATGGTGCTATACTATTAATAGTTAGTTAAAGCTAACGCTTAGATCTAAGGAAGGTGTTGTAAATGAATTTATCACAAGGCGAAATTGGAAAAGAGTATGAGATAGTTGATATAACCCTTGATGATGAAGAAGTAAAGGAATTTTTATTTACTTTAGGATGTTTTAGTGGGGAAAAGATAACCATTATAGATCATCAAAGACAGAATTTAGTTGTATCAATTAAAGATGCTCGATATAACATCGATTTAGAATTAGCCAATTTTATCTTGGTTCATTAAATAAATTGATTTACTTATTTGGAGGATATTATTTATGAGAATTGCATTTGCAGGTAATCCCAACAGTGGTAAGACCACGATGTACAATGCGTTGACTGGTAGAAATGAAAAAGTAGGAAACTGGGCTGGTGTTACTATTGATCGTAAAGAAAGTAAGATTAAAAAAGCTTATTATCAAGGCAGTGAAGAATTAATCGCCGTTGATTTACCAGGTGCTTATTCAATGTCACCATTTACTAGTGAAGAAAGTATTACTAGTTCATATGTTAAAAATGAGCATCCTGATGCGATAGTTAATATTGTGGATGCGACTAATCTTAGCCGTAGTTTGTTTTTTACTACACAATTATTGGAATTAGATGTTCCAGTAGTAGTTGCTTTAAATAAGAGTGATATTAATCGTAAAAAAGAAACAGAAATCAATATTGAACTTTTGGCAAAAGAATTAAAATGTCCAGTAGTTGAAACAGTATCTATAGCTAATGATGCGAATGGTTTGGATAAATTAGTTAAAACTATTGTTAGTTTAAAAGGTAAAGGACAAGAAGCACCTTATATTCAAGGCAATATTGATTTAACTAATAAAGATGAGGTTGAAAAAGCTGACCGTCTACGTTTTGAATTTGTTAATAAAATTGTAAATAAAGTAGAAAAACGTAAGATTAAAACTAATGAAATTAATAAACAAGATAAGATAGATAAAATTCTTACTAATAAATGGATAGGTATTCCATTATTTGCGCTTATTATGTGGTTTGTATTTGATATATCACAATCAAGTTTTGGACCATGGCTAGCAGATACTTTAGTAGCTTGGATTGAAGAATTTCAAGCATATGTAGCTACTTTAGCAGAAGGTGCATCACCAATTGTTCAAGCTTTATTAGTAGATGGTATTATCGGTGGTGTAGGAGCAGTAGTAGGTTTCTTACCACTTGTTATGGTAATGTATTTCTTAATTGCTTTATTAGAAGATTGTGGATATATGGCAAGAGTTAGTGTCATAATGGATCCAATATTTAAAAAAGTAGGTTTATCTGGTAAATCAATTATCCCTATGGTAATTGGTACCGGTTGTGCCATTCCAGGAATCATGGCTTGTCGTACAATTCGTAATGAACGTGAAAGAAGAACGACTGCTATGTTAACACCATTCATGCCATGTGGTGCTAAACTTCCAGTAATTGCATTATTTGCAGGAGTATTCTTCCAAGATGCTTCTTGGGTAGGTACATTGATGTACTTTGTTGGTATTGCTTTTGTATTTTTAGGAGCATGGTTAATAATGAAGATTACTGGTCAAAAATATCGTAAATCATTCTTTATTATGGAGCTTCCAGAATATAAATGGCCTAGTTTAAAACGTGCTACTATTTCTATGTTTTCTAGAGCTAAAGCTTATATTATTAAGGCTGGTACAATCATTTTAGTATGTAATGCAGCTGTACAAATTATGCAAACATTTAACTGGCAATTCCAAGTAGTTGAAGAAGGTATGGAAAGTACATCTATTTTAGCTAGCATCGCTTCACCATTTGCAATTCTTTTAATTCCTTTAGGATTTGGTGTATGGCAACTTGCTGCAGCAGCAATTACAGGATTTATTGCGAAAGAAAATGTTGTAGGTACATTAGCTGTTGTATATGGCTTAACTAATTTAATCAATGTAGATGAATTAGTATTAATGAGTGGAGCAAATGAAGTAGCTGCAACTTTAGGTTTAACAGCGGTTAGCGCTTTAGCATATTTGATGTTTAATTTATTTACTCCTCCATGCTTTGCCGCCATTGGGGCAATGAATTCAGAAATGCAAGATAAAAAATGGTTATTTGGCGGTATCGCTTTACAACTAGCAACCGGATATACTGTAGCTTATTTAGTATATCAAGTAGGTACACTAGTTACTACAGGTACACTTGGTCAAGGCTTTGTTCCAGGATTAATTGTAATAATTGCTTTTGTTGCAATAGTGGTTTATTTAATTAAACGAAGCAATAAAAATATTGCGAAGGAGTATGCATTAAGATAAATTATGATTGATTTAATTGTTTTAGGGATAATAGTGCTTATTGTAGGATTTGCTTTAGGATATATAATTAAAGAAAAGAAACAAGGTTCAAAGTGTATAGGTTGTCCATTTGCTAAAACATGTGCTAAAAAACGTCATAATAATTATTAAGATTCATCGCTTAGATGGATCTTTTTTTGATATTATTATATAAAGGTGATTATATGAAAATTAAAAGATTTATTATCACTATAGTTATACTAATTGCTTGTTCAATTATTTTTTGTTATCAAAATACTTCAAATTATCGATTAGCTAATTTATATGATGTTAATATCGAAATAGTTAAAATAGGTAATGATGAAGATAATGATGGCATTGATGATCAATTGGATATTTTGCAAGGAGCAATAGATTATATAAATACAAACCCAAAATATAAGAGTAAATATTACCAAAATGGTTATACCGATGATGGTTATGGCACTTGTACAGATGTGGTTGCCTATGCCTTTAAAAATGCTGGGTATGATTTAAGAGAATTGGTAGATGAAGATATTCATAAGTATCCAGATGATTATGATATAGTAATTATTGATAAAAATATAGATTTTCGCAGAGTTAAAAATCTAGAAATCTTTTTTAAACATAATGCATTATCACTAACTACAGATATAGCTGATATAACTTCTTGGCAAGCTGGTGATGTGGTTATTTTTGATAATCACATAGGCATAGTATCTGATAGAAGAAATAGGAAAGGTATTCCATATATAATTCATCACAGTGGTCCTTGGCAAAGAAGTTATGAAGAAGATGTTTTAGAAAAATATAAAGTGATTGGACATTATCGAATAAAATGAAATTTGTTATTTTGTAGTTTTTTCTCAAATTTGTATTTTTAATGCTATTTTTATATGTTTCTCCTATTATTATCCGTATTAATTATCTTAGAAATATAGTATATTATCTAAGCAAAGCGTACAGAAATTCTCATGATTATATAAGTGTTTTGAATATATAAATAAAAAAGAACCAAGATAATATTTCTGGTTCTTTTTTGGCTACTTTATAGTAGTCTTCTCTGTGCAAGAATATTATCATAAATTTATGGATTTAGTCAATTTTAAGTTGAAAAAAATGTTTAATTTGCTATAATTGTTGTACCGAAGCAATATGCTTGACTGGTCAATGATTAGTGAATGGTAAAATACTAAGCGTATGTTAAGTACGTCTTCCTAATCAGGAGCTCATTCTTTGATTAAAGGGTGAGCTTTTTTTAGTTTGGAAGTCTAAGGATTATGTCTATTTTAAAGTTTTCTTTTAACTTCTTATTTGCACTTTCCCAATCACTAGTAATAACAAAAGTTTGGCGAATAGTATTTGCAATTATGTCAGCCATTTGAATTGCACAATCTTTTTTAGAGTCTTTATATATTACTTCTACTTGTAAATCTCCGTATATGATAGGTTTAAAGCATTTTGCATAATTGTAATTGATAATACCATATTTCAATTCTTCAATAAGGCCTTCTCGTAAAGAATAATATCCATTAGATTTAGTTGGCATTTGATCAATGTTGATATGTAAATATATTGGCATATTAGGATTGATTGATTTATCTTTAATTAAATAGTTAACTGAATTTTTAATTATTCTTCTTTGAGCATATTCACTGAACCTTCCTTTTGAATTTTTGTTTGTTATAATTTCGCTAGATAAGTTTTTGTTATAAATTATTGTAGAAAAAGTTGTAAATTGTTTACTCAAATTTATTAATCTTCGCCTATCTTTATTACTTATAATAATTCCTTTTATTTCTGGGCAAATATGGTTGCAACTACTTATTTCATTATTGCAGTATTGGCATTTGATATTTTTAATGATTGACTTGTATTTGTTTATAAATTTTGACTTCTCATTAGAATTTTTAAAAATAATACCAGCAAAAATAGCGAAATCTTCATATTTTGAAATTTTACCTGAATCATCCATGTTGATATATATGTGTTGTATGTTTTTGACCATTTTTTTTTTTTTTTTCTGCTAATTAATAATAATGCAATTTAGAGCAACCTCATAAAACCTCTCCATGTCGTCTATTCATGTGCCAGATAACGCGTCCAATTATAGCAATTTGGGTGGTTTTGTCTGTGTTAATTTTGATTGGTTGGTGGAATTTTTCGGTACTGTTAGGCATGAGGGTGATGGTAGAACCATTAACAGATAAACGTTTAAGAGTTGTCTGACCATCGATAAAAGCCACTGCGATAGTGCATCTTTAATTGTTGTTAGGATATTGTTAACCTATTCAGCGATAACGATTGACCTATCTTCAATTATATTACTCATGCTACTGCCATTTACCTTAAAAGCATGAAACCTTTTTTTCATCATTTGATATTTAATAGTGAAAAGTTTTTTTAAACTCAACCTTTTATAAAATCGGGGGTTGCGTTTAAAAAACTTTTCACTCTAAAATAAATCTTACGTAGGAATTAATGGAGAAAACATGCATAATATAAATATTATTGCTAAAATAAAAGGGACAAGTAAAGAAGAATATGCAAAGTTAACTCATTTTGTTAATTTAGATAAAAAGGAGAAGAAATAATGAATAATATGTATGGTGGAGAATGCATTGTTCCTATAAATGAGATTGGTATAAAAGAATTAGATGATATGTCTATTGAAAATTCAAAAAATAGAATAGTTTTTAAAATATCACAAGAAGAAACAGATGATTTTTTTGATATAGATGGTTATGGGCCTTATGTACATTTTTTCGATTTAGATTCATTAGCGTTTGAAATAGATATGGCAGAAACAGGATTGATTCCATATGAATATTTAGGACGTTGTTTAGCCATTATGCAACAACATGGTAAATTTCCTGATGGTGCTATTGCGCAAGCATTAAAAACAGCTTTAAATTATGGCACTTGTGTTGAAGTTACATTTTAATGAAAACAATTCGTGTTCTTTAGGAGAATAAAACATGTCAAAAGATGATTACTACGTTATAGTAACTAAAATATTGGTGTATCTGTATAAGAAGTATAAACAGCTTGAAGTAGACCGATATTATATTTTACCAATGACAAAAGACTTTCCTATCCAAAAACAACAATTGTTTGATACTATCGAGATGATGAAGGGCCAAGGATTGATAAAAGGAAATGTAACAAAAGCTTGAGGTGAAGAAATCATAGCAATCGATTATTCTAGTTTAAAGATACTTCCAAGTGGTATTGATTATCTTCAAGATAATTCTAAGGTATAAAAGAGTTTACCATTCATTTAGCGCAAAATATGCGCTTTTTTTATAGGAGGAATAAGTAATGTTTAGACTTATTTTGTATGAAAGCTAATGGTAGAAAAAAGAAAAGGAAATCAATATCCTACACAATCACATACGATTGAATATGTTAAATCAAAAGGACAAGAGGCAATAGATTTATACAATTCAACAGGTAGAACTGCTCAAGAGTGGCAAGAGTTGTTTTTGTTTGATATTTTGGCAATAAATGATGATGAATTATATGTTCATACTAAATTTGGTTATTCAGTTCCTAGACGAAATGGTAAAAATGAGATTGAAAAACGTATAGAAGAATAAAAGTATAAAAGCCTACCTTATTTTTATATAGGGTAGGCGATTTTTATTGCAAAAGTATGTCATGGCATAAAAAAAGCCTTTAAATAAAGGCTCAACTTACAAATGGTGCGGGTGAAGGGACTTGAACCCCCATGCCTTGCGGCGTCTGATCCTAAGTCAGGTGCGTCTGCCAATTTCGCCACACCCGCGTTTGCCTAGTAATTATACCAATTCCTACAAATAAAAGCAAGCGCTTTTACATATAATGTTGTCTAAAGGCCGTAGGCGAAATACCAAAACATTTTTTAAAGGAGTTAGAAAAGTAATAAATATTATCAAAGCCAACATTATTGGCGATATCTACTATTCTTAAATCTTTATCTTGTAACATTTCTAAAGAACGATCTAATTTATAAGCAATTATAGCTTTAGATACGGATGTTTTCATAACTTTTTTAAAACAGGTATATAAATATGATTGCGATACATTTAAATATTTACAGATATCTTGGACTTTGACATTTTCTGATAGGTGATTATCAATATAGCGCAATGATTCGATTACACATTCTTGCGTACGATTTGTATAATGATTGTCGATATTTTGTTCAATATTATTATTCATTAGATAATAACTTTCGCATAAGATAAATATTTTTTCAATCGCTATTTTAATTAGATAATAATGGCCATATTCATTATTAATCATCATATTATAAGTACGTTGTAAAAATGAGTGGATATTATCATTTAATAAATTATCGAATTTTAAGATATTTTTTTCTTCAACTAAATTTAGTTTATTTTCTTTATTATGAAATTTAATATTAAAATTTAAGATAAAACAGGTAGCTGTTTTACTAATACATTTGATATTATAGGCATTAAAAGGTGGTACTAATAAGATATCACCTTTTTCAATAGTAAATTGAAAGCCTTTAGTTTCAACTGCATACTTTCCATTAGTAACAATTGCTAGACGATAAGTATATATAGACGTAATAAAAGAACTTTGTGATTGATGATTTTCATAAAGATAAAAAGATATAGGAATCATTTCAAATTGTAACATCGTTTTAGATATGTTATCAGGTATAAGAATTTTATTTATTTTCATAAAATAATTATAACATTAGTTATGAATTTTATAAAATGTAAACTAATTATTATATTGTGAAAAATTTACTTTATTATAAGATATAAATGAAAACGGAGGAAAATATAAAATGAAAAAGCTAATGGCATTATTAATGGCTTCTTTATTAGTATTGAGTGGTTGTTCATCTAGTACTACTACAACAACTAATGAAGAAACTGAAGCTCCATCAACTACTGAAGCTACAGTAAGTGTTGATGAAGAAAAAAGTGCTGATGTCATCGTTGTTGGTGCAGGGCCTGCTGGTTTAAGCAGTGCGATTGCTGCTGTAGACAATGGTGCTGAATCAGTAATCGTTATTGAAAAGGCTGATAAGACAGGAGGTAACTTATTATTAACTTCTGGTTCAATGTCAGCTGCTGAGACTTCTATTCAAGAAGAAGAAGGTATCGAAGATACTAAAGAATCATATGTTCAAGATATCTTGAAAAATGGTGCAAACTTAGGTAATGAAGAATTAATTCGTGCTTATGTTGAAGAAGATACTGCGGCATTTGAATGGATGTTAGATAATGGATTATATGAAATGTTCCCAGAAGGTAGAGCTAAAGCAGTATTTGCTCCTGAACATCAATTATATTCTGTAGAACGTACTTATAAACCAAAGGCTACAGCTGAAGGTTATTCTAGTGCTGCTCATCAAGTATTAGATACTTATGTTAAAACTTTAGATCAAGTTTCATTTGATTTTAATACTAAGGCTATTAAATTAGAAGCTAATGAAAATGGTCAAGTATTGAGCGTATTAGCTACTAATAATGATGGTCAAACTATTAAATATACTGCTAATAAGGGTGTTATCATGTGTACTGGTGGTTATAGTGGTAACTTTAACTTATTGGAAAAATATGCTGAAAATGGTGGCGATTATTTAACAAGTACTACTTCAATGGGTGAAGGTTTATATTTAATGCAAGAAGTTGGTGCTTATATTGATGAAGAAAATATGAGCTATATTCCAACATTCCCAATGGGTGTTCAAACTGGTGAAAGAACTGGTACTATCGGTTCTACTTATACTTGGAAAGCTGGCGGTATTACTGTTAACCAAGAAGGTAATCGTTTCGTAAATGAACAAGAATCTAAAGTTGATGTTCGTGAAGTTGCTTTAGAGGAACAACCTGGTGCAGTTCAATATGATATCTATACTGATAAGATTCTTGAAGATTTAAGAGCTGCTGGTGGTTCTATGATGTTTGATTTATATTTTGCTGAAGGTGGTAGAGCTGAAGGTTTAGTTCAAAGTGCTGATACTTTAGAAGAATTAGCTGAAAAGATTAATGTTCCTGCTGAAAATTTAGTAGCTACAGTTGAAGCTTACAATGCTGCAGTAGATGCAGGTGGTGTTGATGATTTAGGACGTAGCTATGATCCATCTACTGTTGGTACTACTTATAATCTAGCTATTAATAAGATTGAAGGCGACAAATATTATGCTATTCCATTAAAGGCATTATGTGTAATGACTTTAGGTGGAGTTACAATTGATACTACTGGTCATGTTCTTGATGAAGCTGGTAACCAAATTCCTGGCTTATATGCAGCTGGTGAAGTTGTTGGTGGTATCTGGGGTAAATTCGTTTCTGGTGGTACTGGTGTAATGGGCCCTATTACATTTGGACGTATTGCAGCTAAATCAGTTATGAATGATGAATTAGCTACTGGTTATACAGTTGCTCCTGCTTCAAATATCTTTGATAAAGCTTTATTTGAAAATAATACTGAAGTTGTAGAACGCTTTGATATGAGTACAGCTTTAACTGATGGTACTTATAGTGCTACAGTTGATGGTCAAGATGGACCAATGGAAGTTGAAGTTGAAATTGCTGAAGGTAAGATTGCTAATGTAACTATTGTTTCTAATAATGAAACTGAATCTGTTGCTGCTAATGCTTTAAGTAGTTTACCTGAAACTATCGTTGCTGAAAATAGTGTTAATGTAGATATCGTTAGTGGTGCTACTTTAACTTCTAATCGTATCTTAGATGCAGTTACTGATTGCTTAAATCAAGCTAGTAAATAGTCATTAAAAAGTTGTAGATTTATTTCTACAACTTTTTTTATGTGCTAAAATAAAAACATGAAGATTAGATTAAAAGATAAACCAAGAAAAATATTAATAGTTATTTTAAGTTTTATTGTATTACTTTTGGTAATTCAAACCATTTATTTATTAAAGTAGGAGGGCATTATGCAATATCGTTCATTTAATGATTTTAAGACATCAATTTTAGGCTTTGGCTGTATGCGATTTCCAATAGATGAAAAGGGGAATATCGATGAAGAAAAGACTTTTAATATGTTAGATAAGGCCTTAGAAAATGGGGTAAATTATTATGATACAGCTTATCCTTATCATAATAAGAATTCTGAATTAGTTCTAGGTAGATGGTTACAAACTATTGATCGTGATAGTGTATATGTGGCTAGTAAATCACCAGTGTGGTTAATTAATAATATTCAAGAATTCGATGAGATGTTAAATAAGCAATTAGAACGTTTACAAGTAGATCATTTAGATTTTTATTTGTTACATGCATTAAATGCTGAAAGATTTAATAAACTTTGTGATATGGGCTTATTTGAACATTTAGCTGATGTTAAGGCAAGTGGTAAAATATCGCATATTGGTTTTTCATTTCATGATGATTATGAAGTATTTGAAAAAATTATTAAGCATTATCCTTGGGACTTTTGTCAGATTCAATATAATTATATGGACATCAATTATCAAGCTGGTGATAAGGGTTATGAATTAGCTAAAAAAATGCATATTCCTATGGTAATAATGGAACCAATTAGAGGTGGAATGTTAGCTAATGTACCTTCAGAAATAAAAGAACTATTTAATAGTTATGATGATAATAGCCCAGCTAGTTGGGCATTGAGATGGGTAATGGCTCATGATAATGTGATGTGTGTATTATCAGGAATGTCTAATATGGATCAAGTTGTTGATAATTTGCATACAGCAAATTTAGATCTTAATTTAACTGATAGACAAGAAAAAATTTATAAAGAGGCTAGAGCGTTATTTAATAAGCGTATTCAAGTTAATTGTACGGGATGTCGCTATTGTATGCCTTGTCCTTTTGGGGTAGATATTCCTGATAATTTTAAAGTATATAATGAAGGATTTATCTATGATTTAAAAGATAAAAATAAAAAGGAATATCAATTTATTGATGAAAGTCATCGTAGTAATGTTTGCCAAAAATGTGGGGCATGTATTACTAAGTGTCCTCAACATATTGATATTCCACATATGTTAGAAATGATAACTAATACTTATCAAGATTGATTATTGTTGCATCATATCTTGATCAAGTAAGCGATCATTTTCGCGAAATTGTGCTTGATATAATTTAGCATAGGCACCCTTTGAGGCTAACAATGCTTCATGGGTGTCTTTTTCTATGATATTACCATTGGCGATTACCGCTATTTCATCTGCCGTTCTAATAGTAGATAGACGATGAGCTACAATGATGGTTGTTCTACCTTTACATAATTCATCTAAAGCTTGTTGAATTAAAATTTCCGTCGTATTATCTAAGGCTGAAGTAGCTTCATCAAGAATTAATATTGCTGGATTTTTTAAGAATACTCTAGCTATAGATAGACGTTGTTTTTGTCCACCAGATAATTTAGTTCCTCTTTCACCAATTTGCGTATCAAAACCTTTAGGTAAAGACATAATATAATCATAAATATTAGCTTTTTTACTAGCTTCAACTACTTCTTCATAGGTTGCATCTAATTTTCCATATAGGATATTTTCATAGAAGGTACCAGTGAATAAGAAGACATCTTGTTGCACGATACCAATATTTTTACGTAAAGAATCTAAAGATAAATTATTAATATTTATACCATCAATGGTTATTTCTCCACTAGTTACATGATAAAAATTAGGTAATAGATGACATATAGTAGTTTTACCACCACCACTTGGACCTACTAGGGCTAATTTTTCTCCTGGTTTAATTTTAAAGTTTATATCATTAATAATTTGTTTAGAATCATTATATTTAAATGAAACATTTTTAAAGACAATTTCACCTTGAGGATTATGTAATTCTTGTGGATTAGCTGGTTCTTCTTCCTCTTTTTGATCCATGATTTCTAAGAATCTTTCAAAACCAGTTACACCATTTTGATATTGTTCCATAAATTGAATCAAAGTAGTTACTGGTGTAATGAAAAGATTGATAGATACGATAAAGGTTGAATAATCACCAAAAGTAATTTGTCCATTATAAAGGAAAATACCTCCGGCAATTAAGACAATAACATTAAATACATCGGTAATAAATTGGGTAGAAGAATGAAATTGACCCATGGCTTTATAAGCTTTTTTACGATTTTCTACAAAGCTTTTATTACCTACTTCAAATTTTTCTAATTCTTTTTTACTATTGGTAAAAGCTTTAGTTATTCTAATGCCACCAATACTATTTTCTAAGGCAGCATTGATAATAGCGATACTTTTGCGGCTTTCCATAAAGGCAATGCGCATTTTTTTACGCATTACTAAAGAGATAATAACTAAAAAAGGAACACAAGTAAAAATGATAAGGGTTAATGAAAGATTGATTGTAGATAAATAAATGAAAGAACCGATAATCATTACTCCAGAAATAAAGAAGTTTTCAGGTCCGTGATGGGCTAATTCACTTATGTCCATTAAATCATTGGTCATTCTTGACATGATTTTTCCTGTTTCATGATTATCATAATATTCATATGGTAGTCTTTGTAATTTATTAAACATGTCTTTTCGCATGGCTGCTTGCATCTTTACGCCGATTACATGTCCATAATATTGGACAAAATATCTTAGTAACATACGAATAAAATAAAGTACAAATAGGGTTATTCCTAAAATGTAAATCATTTTAATTTGCCTATTAGGAATTACATTATTTAGCATTTCTCTGGTGATGATAGGATATATCATCCCGATGATAGATATGGCTAGGGATGCTAGCATATCTAGGGCAAACATCTTTAAATGAGGTTTGTAATATTGAATGAATCTTTTTAACATAAAAATTTCCTTTCATTAAAACAACCTGTTGTAACAGGTTGTTAGCACATATATTCTAAGTAATATACCATTTGTTTTTTCCACCATGGCCAATCGTGAGCAACATCATGTCCCCAAAAATCAATCCATGCATGGATATCTTTATAATCAAATAATTCTTTAATTCTTGCGGTATCTTCGATCATTGGATGTTCCCAAGCACCTTGACCAACGCAGATAATGATCTTGCGTTCACGATACATTTGCACATAAGGATGATCGTAAGGCATTCCTTCAATGTAACTTACAGGATTATTCATATATAATAAATCATCCATATAACCATCAGGGAAGAAGAAACGCATGTCGTAACAACCACTTAAGGCAATGGTACCACTGAAGATATCAGGATGGCGACAGAAGAAATTTAAAGCGTGGCTAGCTCCCATTGAACAACCATTGGTAATAATTCCTTCATAGCGTTTACCAGCATTAGCTTTTTCATTAATATGAAAAATATATGGAACTAATTCTTCGACAATATAATTATAATAACGCTCATGATTTTCCATGCGTGTACGACCATCTAAAGTAGTTGAAGACCAGCTTTCTTTATCAATAGAATCCACGCAGAATACTTGAATTCGTCCACTATCAATAAATTTAGCAATCGTTTCAATCATCTTTTGATCTTCATAATCAAAGAAACGTCCATTTTGGCAAGGAAATACTAGCATTGGTCTACCACAGTGGCCATAGACCTTAAATTCCATTTCTCGATCTAAATAGCTACTGTAGGTCTTAAAATATTCAATTTTCATATATTATCCTTTCTTGGCAGTGCAATATTCGATGAAGCTATGTACTTCTTTTTCCGTTTTAAATCTTGCAGTATACATATCATTGCCCATTGCTGCACTAACAATATCTGGCATATTTTCATGCATACAAATCTTGCCTTCATAGCGTGCAAGAATTTTTGCTTCTGAATTCTTATAATTAAAGCCATTGCGTCTACCTACATAGGCACAATAATATGGACGATTCATATTATATGGCAATACATGACCCATGACCATTTGTGCATATATTGCATAGACATCAATGTCATTAGCAAAGTTCATCATATCCGGAGTATAGCCTCCAGGAGGACGCATATTTACTTCTAAGCCTAAGATTTCTCCTTTTTTAGCTAGGCCTTCTTTATCTTCTAATAGGCGGAAGTATTCACAATGGAAAAAGCGCGCTCTTGGTTTAAAAGAAGCAATTACCGCTTTACCAATTTTTTGTAAATCTTCAGGAATCTTACGAACAGAATAGTAATAACATTCATCAACATTATTAACAATATCCATGATAGGCGTAGGGAAAACATGTGAAGTTTCAAAAATTACTTTACTATTTTCATCACATATACCATCATAAGATACAATTAGACCATTGATAAATTCTTCCATAATATATGGTACACTTGGTAAAGTACGATAAAATAATTCTAATTCAGCATCATTTTTAATCTTATAAGTAGCGCTAGCTCCTACTCCATTATCAGGTTTAACAACCACTGGATAGCCTACTTTCGCAATAAATTTTTTAGCTTCTTCTAAGGTGCTTACCATATGATAGCGAGCAGTCTTAATCCCAGCTTTAGCATAATATTCTTTCATCTTAGACTTATATTTATAATGTTCTAATTCATCTGGGAAAGCTCCAGTAGTTATATTAAAATCTTGGCGTAAGCGTGCATCGCTTTGTAACCAATATTCATTATTGGATTCTAACCAGTCAATCTTTCCATATTTATATGCAAAATATGCTACAGCGCGATATACTTCATCATAATTTTCTAGAGAAGAAACTTGATAATAGTCAGTTAATGATTCTTTTAATTCGTTTGATAGATAATCATATGGATCCTCAGCGATTCCTAAACTATTTTGACCTAAATTTTTAATAGCACGGGCAAACTGATAATAGTTTCGTGGAAAAGTTGGGGAAATAAAAATGAAATTCATAAAATTGGCCCCCTTATTATGAAATATTTTAGCATAATCTAAATGAAAAATATGCAAAAATTGTGTAATAAATTAGTATTTGTAATAAAATATTTATAGACAAGGGGGAATAATATGGTACATCAAGATGCTTCAAGGTGTTTGAAATGTAAAAATGCCTTATGTCAAAAACATTGTCCAGTTTCTACGGATATTCCAAAAATAATAGAATTGTATTTAAATGGAGAAAATTTAAAAGCACAAAAACTATTATTTGATAATAATCCTTTTAGTGCCATTTGTAGTATTGTTTGTGATCATCAAAGACAATGTTTTGGTAATTGTGTATTAAATTTTAAAAAAGTTCCGATTCATTTTTATGAAATTGAACAAGAATTATCTATTCCTTATTTAAAAGAAGTACATTTTACTAAAAATAAGATAACAAAAGAAAAAATAGCGATTGTTGGTGGAGGACCAGCAGGTATTAGTTGTGCCTTATTATTAAGTGATCAAGGCTATGATGTAACAATATATGAAGCTAATGATAAGCTAGGTGGTGTATTGACTTATGGTATTCCAGATTTTCGTTTAAGCAAAGATTTGGTATATCAATATGCACGAATTTTAAAAGAAAAGGGCGTAAAAATAAGATTAAATTGTCATATAGGCCATACTATTTCTTTAGCTGAACTTAAAGAAGATTATGATGGCATAATTTTAGCTGTAGGAGCAGGTGATGCTAAGATGATGCATATTCCTAATGAAACTAGATATAATGTTCATTATGCTATAGATTATCTAAAAGCTCCTGAAAGTTTTGATTTAGGTAAGAAGGTCATTGTTTTAGGTGGTGGCAATGTGGCGATGGATGCTTGTCGCATGGCAAATAGACAAGGCTATGATACTTATGTATATTATCGAAAGACTTTTGAAGATATGCCAGCTAATAAAAATGAAGTTGAAGAAGCTATTAATGAGGGCATTAAGTTTAAAACTTTTGAAGTGCCTATAGCTATTGATGATACAGGTATGGTGTTTGCTAAGGGTGAAAATATCCTTGATGAAAATGGTCGTAAGAAGACAAAGATTATTGAAAATACGGAACATCATGTTGATTGTGATAGTATAATTGTAGCGGTTAGTCAAACCTTGCATATTGATTTTCCTGAATTAAAATTAAATAAATGGAATTTTTATGAAACTAATCAAGGACATATGACTAGCATGGATAAAATATTTGTATGTGGTGATGCATATCTAGGTGCTAAGACGGTAGTATCAGCAGTAGAAGATGCTAAAGAGGTCGTAAGGGAGGTTATCAATAGTTTTAATGGATGAATTACAAGTAGCTAGAAATCTAATCAATGAAATAGATGATAAAATGGCTAAATTATTTGAAGAAAGAATGCAAGCTGTAGAAAAAGTTATTGCCTATAAGATGGAACATGGTTTAGCTATATTTGATGAATCTAGGGAAAAAGAAGTTATTGATAAAAATATGCAAAAAGTTTCAAATATTTATCAAGAATATTATGTTAAATTTTTAAAAGAAATGATGGATATATCCAAACAATATCAACAACAAATTATGGAGGAAAATAAAAATGGGTAAATTATTAATTAAATTAAGAAAAGATAATATGCAAGCAATGAAAGAAAAAGATAATGTTAAAAAAGGTGTGCTTAGTTTAGTAATTGCTTCCATAGCTTTAGCTGAAAAAGAGAATAATGTTACTTTAGATGAAGCTGATGAATTAACTTATATACAAAAAGAACTTAAACAAGTAAGAGATAGTTTAGCGCAAACTCCAAGTAATCGTGAAGATTTAATTGCTCAAGAAAAACAAAAGATTGCTATATTGGAAAGTTATTTGCCTAAACAAATGGATGAAGAACAAATCAAAGAAGCAATTTTAAAAATTATTGATGAAAATAATTTAGAAAAGAGTAAGAAATCACAAGGAGTTATCATGAAAACGATGATGGCTGATTATAAAGGTTTAGTAGATGGTAAATTAGTTAATAAAGTTTTAGGAGAAATTTTAAATGGATAAAACTAATGCCATGCGCTTTTTAGATAAACAAAAAATTAATTATGAATTAAAGACTTATGATGTTAGTGATGGACAAATTGATGGTTTAAGTGTTTGTAAAAAGTGTCAAATTGAACCATCTATGGTCTATAAGACTTTAGTAACTAAGGGTAGTGATCATAATTATTATGTATTTGTTGTGAATGTTAGCGATGAATTAGATTTGAAGAAGTGTGCTAAAGCTATTGATGTAAAAAATGTAGAAATGATTCATGTTAAGGATATAAATAAGATAACAGGTTATATTCGCGGAGGATGTAGTCCTATAGGTATGAAAAAAAGCTTCATGACTATTTATGATGAAAGTATCATGAAGCAAGATGAAATTTATGTTTCAGCAGGAAAGCTTGGTATGCAACTTAAAATTAATAAAGATGATTTAATTAGTATTACTAAGGGAAAAGTTTTTGATATTAAAGCTTGAATTACCGTTTTCGGTAATTCTTTTTTATCTTAATAAAAGCTAATAGGCAAATAAAGCCAAAGATAAAACCACAACTATCTAATAGACAATCACTTAATTGCGCGCTTCTTCCAGGAGTAAAGGATTGAATAGTTTCATCGATGAAAGGTATGCTAATAAAGATAAGATTAAAATATGTATTTTTAAATAATGGTCTTAAGTTATGAGCAATCATTACTAAGCTACCTAAGATGGCATATTCCATAAAATGAGCGGTTTTGCGCACGATATGATTTAAGAAATTTAAATCAAGATGAATATTAAAATAGTTTAAAATATCATCAATAATATAGACAAAAAAGAAAGATTGGTTATCGCTAGTTTGAGCATTTTTTAAGGAATAACTAAATATTATTAATATCCAGATGAATACTAGTAACCAACCGATATTTCGATAAATACTTTTTTTCATGAGAATATTATAACAAATTTTTGATATAATTATAGTGTTATAAAGGAAGTAGGCCATGAGAAAACATTTATTGAATATTTTATTGATTTTGCTTGGTAATTTATTGTTGGTAATTGGGGTAGGAGTCTTTATTTTACCCTTTAATATATTGTCAGGAGGCGTAGCAGGTGTAGCGGTTGCGCTTAATCCTATATTAAATATTGATAGAGAATTAGTAATTAATGGAGTAATAATTGGTTTCTTTATTGTAGGTTGGATAATACTTGGTAAAGGATTTGCGGTTAAGACGGTTTTATCTTCTATTGCCTATCCCATTTTTTTGACTATATTAACGCCTTATTTTCCTTCTTTAGATTTAAATCCTTTTATTGCGAGTATCTATGGTGGACTTGTATGTGGAGTTGGTATTGGCTTAGTAATGCGTTGTGGGGCTAGTACAGGGGGTATGGATATACCGCCGATGATTTTAAATAAATTATTTAATTTTAAAATTAGTAGTTGTGTAATGATAATTGATGCTTTAACTGTATTATTAGGAATATATGCTTATAATATTGAAGCAGTTTTAATTGGCTTATTTAGTGTTTTTACAACTAGTTTTGCGATAGATAAGGTATTGAGCTTTGGTGGTTCTAGTTCAAAAGCTGTTTGGATTATTTCTGATTATTATAAAGAAATTATTGATGAAATTGGTAAAGTATTAGATCGTGGTACGACTATTACTGAAGGTCGTGGTGGTTATACTAATGTAGAAAAACCAGTAGTATTATGTGTTGTTAGTAGTAGTCAATATCCACAATTAATAGAAATAATACATAAATACGATGAAAAAGCCTTTGTTTTTGCGACTGATGCGACGGATGTCCGTGGTGAGGGCTTTAGTTTTGGATTTAGAGTATAGTATGTTATAATTAAAAAAGTTTGGAGCTGATAACATGATCGAATTAACAAATGTTAACAAGACTTATAAAAATGGGGTTAATGCCCTACATAATGTCAATTTAACTATCAATCAAGGAGAATTTGTTTATATCATTGGGCCTACAGGCTCAGGTAAGTCTACCTTGATCAAACTATTAGATGGGGAAGAGATACCTTCATCTGGTACAGTAAAGGTTGTAGGAATCAATGTAGGAAAATTACGTCATAATAAAGTTCCTTTATATCGAAGAAATATTGGTGTTGTCTTTCAAGATTATCGCTTGCTACCTAAGAAGACCGTCTTCGAAAATATTTCTTATGCCTTAGAAGTTATCAACATGCGCAAAGATGCGATTAGACATCGTGTGCGTAGAGTAATGAACCTAGTTTCGCTTGATGATAAGGGCAATTCTTTTCCTAGTGAATTATCTGGTGGTCAACAACAGAGGGTAGCGATTGCTAGAGCGATAGCTAATCGTCCTAAGGTATTGATTGCGGATGAGCCTACAGGTAATCTTGATCCTGCTAAGTCGGATGAAATCATGACTTTATTAGAAAAGATTAATCGTGAAGAAGGTACTACTATCTTGATGGTTACGCATGATCTTACTTTAGTAAATAAACATCGCAAAAGAACGATATCACTAGAAAATGGGCATATCGTAGCGGATATGGAAGATGGAGGCTACATGCAACATGTTAAGTAGAATTTTTAGACCGATAAAAGAAGGTTTTTTTGGAGTAGGTCGTCATGCAGCGATGTCTTTGTCGAGTGCTAGTGCGGTTACGATTACCTTATTTATCATTGGTATATTTTTAATATTTACAGCTAATGTTCAATCATTTACGCTTAATATTGAACAAAGTATGGAAATATCGGTATTGATTGATTATGATCATGAACAACAAGAACAATTAGATGCGATAGGTTTAGCTATTGGCAATATAGATGGAGTTAGAAGTGTAAATTTCTCCGATAAAGATCAAGAATTTCAATATTATATCGATAGCTTTGAAGATGAAGAGGAACAAGCAATCTTTGAACCATTTAGAGAAGATAATCCGATGCATCATGCATATTATGTTGAAGTATATGATGGTGATAATCTAGAGACTATAGCTAATCAAATAAGTCAAATTGAAGGAGTTTATGAAGTTAACTATGGTGGTGAAAGTAGTGTTACCTTAGTTAATGTAATTAATAGTGTTAGAAATGGAGGAGCTATTTTAGCTATTGCCTTGAGTTTATTGGCTGTATTCTTAATTCAAAATACGATTAAGGTTACTATTTTAGCTCGTGCAGATGAGATTGCTATAATGCGTAATGTTGGAGCTAAAAATGGTTTTATTCGTTCACCATTTTTAGTAGAAGGAATTATCATTGGTATTCTTGGAGCTATAATTCCTATTCTTTGTATGATTTTTGGTTATATCTATTTATATGATGCTTTGGGAGGAGTAGTTATTAGTAATATGTTTACATTAATAGCTCCACATCCTTTTGTATTATATTTAGCTTTAATTTTAATTGGTGTTGGTATTGTAGTTGGTTTTATTGGTAGTTGGTTGTCAGTTAATAAATATTTGAGGTGGAAGCGATGAAAAAATTTTTTAAAACATTGCTAGTGATACTATTATTAGTAGGTAATATCAATATTGTATTTGCTGAGGATGATTATGCGACAAATAGCCAATATTATGAAGATTTATGTACTGGTGGTAATGAGCTTACTGATGAACAAAAAGCAGCTTGTGAGGGTTATCGAGCTTATTTAGCACAACAGACTAGTTCGATGCAAGAACAATTAGCGCAAATTGAAGCTCAACGTGAAGAAATTGCTGCTAATATTCAAGAATATGCGCAAAAGATTAGAGATTATGATGCGCAAATTGAGACTTTAAATGGTCAAATTGCTTCATTAAATAATGAAATTTTAGTAGTGCAAGCACAAATAGATGAGAAGCAAGCAGAGATAGATGCTAAACAAGCAGAAATTGATAGTTTAAAGGGTAAGATTGAAGATCGTATGGTTGCTTCCCAATCTAGTATGCGCTTAAATAAATATATTGATTTATTGATGGGGGCGCAAAATCTTCAAGATTTGCTTAGAAGAGCTAATGGTATTAAGACAATTAGTGAATATGATCAAAATACCATGGATGAAATTAAATTATTAATTGAAGAATTAAATGCGATTCAAGCACAATTAGAAAGCGATAAAGCAGAATTAGAAGTAATGAAGCAAGATGTGGTTGCTAAGCAACAACAGGTTGTATATTTACGTGAAGAAGCAAGAATTGTAAGAGAAGAATATTTAAAACAAGAAGCAGCTCTAGAGGAACAAGGAAATAAGATAGCGACCGATATTAGCACTATTAATGAAACAATGAAAGCTATTAGTGCAGAACTTGGTAATGTGGTTTCAAGTAATGGTTGGACTAGACCAGTTAACTGTGGTATTTATGAAGGAACATGGCATTATTCAAGTGGTGGTGTGCATTTAGGTGCAGATTTTTCTACAGCGATGGGTACACCGATATATGCTGTAGGTAATGGTGTTGTCTTAAAGAGTAGTGATGGTTGTCCAGCTGGTTATCTTGGCAATACTTGTGGAGGATCTGGATCGACAGGCGGAGGCAATCAAGTATATTTATTAACTAGTATCAATGGTAGTTTATATGCAGTTAAATATTTACATATGTTAGCTGGTACACCGATTGCGCAAGGAACTATCGTCAGTGCTGGTGATAAGATTGGAGAAGTAGGTACTAGTGGTAATTCTAGTGGTCCTCATTGCCATATTGAAGTATTTTATCTTGGAACAGGCTCAATTCAAGACTATGCGACTAATTGGAATGGTGACTTATCATTTGGAGCAGGATGGAGTAGTGCCGCTTTGAACCGTTTGTGTGAAAATGGGGCAGGAGCACCTTGTCGTATTAGACCTGAATCATTGTGGGGCTAAAATTAGCCCCTTTTTAAAAGAAGGAATGATGATATGAGCGATAATAAAAAGAGAATTAAATTACAAAGATACCAATGGCCAGATGAAATATTGGCTAAAAAGAAAGCTCGACGCAAAAGAATTATTAATATAATAATAGTTATAGTTTTAATATTTGCAGCAATCTCAGGTGGCTATTTCTTAGGTACATTTACTACTAGTCGTTTAGTATCTAATGGCTCAAATAATACTAGTAAATTATCTTTAGTATTAGATATGATGAAAGATCAATGGTATTTTGCTGATGAGGTAGACAATGTTGAAGAAACTTTGCTTGATCAAGCTTTACTAGGAATGACAACATTTGAAGTTGATCCTCATACTTCATATATGACAAGTCAAGAAATTGAAGATTTTTTTGCTAGTATTGATAATGATTTTGTTGGTATTGGCGTAAGAGTAAGAAATTATGATACTTATTTAGTAGTCGATAGCGTATTTAAAAATAGTCCAGCTGAAGAAAGTGGCTTGGTAGCTGGTGATATTATCTTTAGTGTTGATGGTGAACTAGTTAGTGATCATGAATATGAAGATGTAGTAAATATGATCAAAGGTGAAGCAAATACTAAAGTATCACTTGGCATAATGCGTGATGATGAAAGAATAAGTATTGATGTAATTCGCCAACAGGTAAATACAACAGTTGATGGTCAAATGTTAGATGAGAATATTGCTTATGTAGAATTGAGCAGTTTTGGAGAATTAACTTGTGATCAATTAATTACCTATCTAGATGAATTTGAAGCTCAAGGCGCTAATAAATTATTATTAGATTTAAGAAATGATGGTGGTGGTCATTTAGGTAGTGTTGTAGATATTGGTGGTTTATTCATTGATAAGGATGAGGTAATTCTTGAACAAGAAGCAGCTGATGGTACTATCTTACAATATGTATCAGAAGGTAAACGCCATTATGATTATGATGAAATAGTCATCTTAGTTAATGAATCGACTGCTAGTGCGGCAGAAGTACTTACCTTAGCCTTAAAACAACAAGTTGATAATGTTACAATTGTTGGAACAACAACTTATGGTAAAGGTACAATTCAAACAACGGTATATTTATCAGATGGCTCAGCCTTAAAATATACTACTAGTAAATGGAATGCTCCTGATGGCACTAATATCAATAATGTAGGAATTGTTCCTGATGTTATTGTAGAAATACCAGAGATAATAAGTAGTCCATATTATGATATGGAAGATGGCATTACGATTGCTTATGATTCGGTTAATATCATAACGATTCAATTACAAAAGGCCTTAATATATCTAGGTTATAATGTTGATCGTGAAGATGGTTATTTTGATTTATCTACTGAAGAAGCATTAAAAGCATTTGAAAGTGATAATGGTTTAAATGTTGATGGTATCTTAGATAAAAATGATAATGAAAAAATATTTATGGCTGTTAGTGAAAAATGGGCATTAGATGAATCGGATGTGCAAAAAAATGCTGCTTTAGATATTTTGTTGGAAGAATGATAATTTAAAATAGAATTAATCCCTGTTTTAAAAAATACTTACTTATTAATTAGTATTTTTATGAAATAGGGATTTTTTTTGAAAAATTTATTTATTTGTTGTCACCTAATATTGTTTTATTTCATCTATATTATAGAAGTAGGAGATGAACAATTAATGGTTTTTAGTAGTTTGGAGTTTATATTCTTATTCATGCCCATTTTTTTTGGATGTTATTATTTAGCTCCACGCTTTATGCTAAATATAATATTACTAATTGGAAGTTTAAGTTTTTATTTTATAGGCACAATACATAATCCAGAACATTTTATATTATTTGTTATAAGCATGCTCGTAGATTATAAAATAGGGATATTAATTGAGAAGAATGCAAAAAATAAAAAATTTTTTTTATTAATAGGAATAATATTTCATGTAATATGTTTATCTATATTTAAATATTTAAATTTTATTACAGCTGAAGTAGGAAAAATTATTAATGATACTAATGTTTCAACTAATATAATATTACCTATAGGTATTTCATTTTATACATTTCAAGGACTTTCATATATAGTAGATGTATATAGAGGAAAGGTAAAAGCGGAAAAAAGTTTATTAAGATTTACAGTATATATATCTATGTTTGAACAATTAATAGCTGGCCCTATTGTTACTTATGTTCAAGTTAAAAAAGAATTATATGATAGAAAAATAAATAAACAAAAGATTATAAATGGAATTTGTATATTTGTTTTTGGACTAGGATTAAAAGTATTGCTTGCTAATCCGCTTGGAAAATTATGGTCACAAACTTGTAATATTGGTTTTGAAAGTATATCAACTCCATTAGCGTGGATTGCGATTGTTGGGTATTCATTGCAAATATATTTTGATTTTTTTGGTTATTCATTGATGGCCATTGGTTTAGGAAAAATGTTAGGATTTAATTTGCCCAAAAATTTCAATCATCCATATCTAAGTAAAACTATGAGTGAGTTTTGGCGAAGATGGCATATGACATTAGGAACTTGGTTTAAAGAATATGTATATATACCCCTAGGGGGAAATAGAAAAGGAAAACTAATAACTATTAGAAATCTATTTTTAGTTTGGCTTTTAACGGGAATATGGCATGGTGCTGGATATAATTTCTTATTGTGGGGTTTTATAATTTTTTTAATAATGATATTTGAAAAATATGTTATAAAAGATTATTTTAATAAACATCCTTTATGTGGACATTTATATATGATAATTCTAATTCCTATAACTTGGGCAATTTTTTCAATAGAAGATATAAATCAATTAGGCATATTTTTACAACGATTATTTCCAATATTTGGAAATGGAATATGGTCAATTTTTCGTTATGATTATTTAAAATATTTAAAAATTTATTATCCATTTTTGATAGTTGGCATTTTATTTTCAACTAAATTTCCTTATCGTATATTAAAAAAATTGAATAAAAGAATTGTATATATACTTATATTTATTATCTTTTCGGCAAGTTTATATTGCATGTATCGAGGTTTAGACGATCCATTTTTATATTTTAGATTTTAGGAGGATAAAATGAAAAAATCAAATGTATTTACAATGTTTATTTTAGCTATATTTATCATAATGGCGACTATTTTGATGGGGATAGAAAAAATACCATCATTGGCTAAAAGTGAAGAAGAATTTGAAAAACAAGAAATTGTTAATGATAAAATAACTGAAGATAAAAATATTTTGGATGAAGCTATTGATGAAACTAAAAAAGAATTGCCTGTTAAAGAAATAGCTATGAATGAAACATTATTTGTTGGGGATTCTAGAACGGTAGGATTAATGGAATATTCAGGTATTACAGAAGCTATTTATTTTTGTGCTGAAGGAATGAATGTATTTAATATTTATGATAATCAAATTTCTGTGCCTAATATTGGAAAAGTAACTTTAATAGAATTATTAGATAATAGAGATTTTAATAAAATTTATATCATGTTAGGACTTAATGAATTAGGATATGAATTTGATAAGATAATGGAAAAATATCAAGAATTAGTTTTATTTATAAAAGAAAAAGAACAGGCAACTGATATAATACTACTTGGCAATCTTCATGTTACACAAACACGTTCAGAAAGTGATGAAATATATAATAATGAAGCGATAAATAGGCTTAATAAGGCAATTGCTGAATTAGCTGATAATAATAGCATTTATTATTTGGATTCAAATGTTTTATTTGATGATGCCAATGGCGCATTAAATCAAGATAAATCTTCAGATAATACGCATTTATATGCTAAATATTATGAAGAATGGGGAAAATGGATTAAGGAAAAAACTGCATTACTGGTACAGGGGGAATGATTTTGAATAAAGAAGAATTTTGTGAAAAGATACATATGTATGAAAATTCCATGTACTATTTGGCATTTTCACTTGTAAGAAATGATGCTGATGCAGCAGATGTAATTAGCGAAGCAATATATAGGGCATATAGTAATTTAAATAAATTAAAAAATAAAAAATCTTTTAAAGCATGGATATTACAAATTGTTCATAATACAGCAGTTGAAATGATTCGAAAAAATTCTAAAATTGTTCCTATGGAAGATATTGAAAATAAAATACAGGGAAGTATTCAGTATGATTTAACGACAAAAATAACCTTAAAAGAAGCCATTAATCAATTGAAACATCCTTATCAAACGGTAGTTATACTTTTTTATTATGAGAATTTATCAATTATAGAAATATCGCGAATTACCAATATAAGTATTGTATCTGTTAAAAAACAGTTGTCTCGCGCAAGAAAGATGCTTTATGAAGTTCTAAAGGAGGACTTTGATTTATGAATAGAAAAGATAAATATATTAGAGAAAAATTAAATGAAACTAAAGAAGAAATACCAGCATCAGTAAAAAATAAAATAGAGAAAACTTTAAATTCACTTCCAGAGCAAAAAAGAGGTGATAGTACTTTTGTGGTATTTAGAAAGTTTGCGATAGCGTGTTTATGTTTTTTATTTGTAGCAATTATTTTATTGCCTAATATTAGTGTTACGTATGCTGAAACTTTAGAAAAAATACCGGTACTTAAAGAAGTTATTAAGGTAGTAACCATTAGAAATTATTTTTATGATGATGAATATCATGAAATGAATATTGAAGTTCCAAAAGTTGAGGGTGATAGTGAATCAATAGATTTTATAAATGCTGATGTTGAAGAATTAACTAAATATATTGCTGATAAATTTTATGAGGAAGCTAATGATTTAAAAGATGAAGCTCATACGGCAGTTTCTATTAATTATGAGGTTGTGGTTGATACTAAAGAATGGTTTACTTTAAAATTACAAATTAATACCATGACAGGTAGTGGAAATACTTTCTTTAAGTATTATAATCTTAATAAATTGAATGGTAATATTGTTTCTTTAAATGATATCGTTATAGATGATGAATTTTATAATGTTGTCAAAGAAGAAATTAAATCGCAAATGAAAAAACAAATGGAAGATAATCCAGATTTAAAATATTGGATAGATGATTCAGTATTTGGTGATGATTTACTATCGATTGATGCTAAACATAATTATTATTTTAGTAGTAATTATGATTTAGTCATACCATTTGAAAAATATGAAGCAGCACCTGGATATATGGGAACATATGAATTTATACTAGATAAAAATTTAATTAAAGATTATATAAGTGATGAAATTAATGAAATACTGTTTGGATAATATTTAATAATGATAGGGAAATGATATCTTATATGATGAAATATGATAAACTATTACATGGAAGGTAGTGACTTATGGATTTTAAGTTAGTTTCTAAATTTTCACCTACAGGTGATCAACCAAAAGCTATTGAAGAATTAGTAGAAGGTTTAAAAGAAAATAAAAAATATCAAGTTTTATTAGGAGCTACAGGTACTGGTAAGACTTTTACAATGGCTAATGTTATCGCAAAAATTAATCGACCTACTTTAATATTTGCCCATAATAAGACCTTAGCTGGACAATTATATAGCGAATTTAAAGAATTATTTCCAGAAAATAGAGTTGAATATTTCGTGTCAAATTTCGATTATTATCAACCGGAAGCATATATGCCCAAAACAGATACTTATATTGAAAAATCTAGTAGTACAAATGATGAATTAGATATGTTAAGGATGGCGGCAGTAAATTCCGTATTAGAAAGAAGAGATACGATAATTGTTGCAAGTGTTGCATGTATTTATGCCGCTAGTGATCCTAAACAATATAAGGATATGTTTTTTACTCTTAGAGCAGGAGAAATCATCGATCGCGATGATATTTTAAGAAAATTAGTTGAAAGACAATATAAACGTAATGATCTTGAACAAGAAAGAGGTTCTTTTAGAGTAAGAGGAGATACGATTGAAATCGTACCAGGACATAGTGATCAATTTATTATCAGAATTGAAATGTTTGATGATGAAATTGAAAGAATTGCTGAAGTAGATAGAATTACGGGTAAAATAATTAATGCTTATACAGTATATGTAATGTATCCAGCAACAGGTTATGCGCGTGAAATGGATAATATGTATAGGGCTTGTAATGCGATTGAAGAAGAATTGCATGATCGACTAGCTTATTTTGAAGCAGAAGGTAAATTATTAGAAAAACAACGTTTGGAACAAAGATGTCTTTATGATATTGAAGCTTTAAGAGAATTTGGTATTTGTTCAGGAATTGAAAATTATTCAATGCATATTGATGGAAGAAAACCAGGACAAAGACCATATAATCTATTTGATTATTTTCCTAAAGATTTCTTATTAATAGTGGATGAATCACATGTTTCTTTACCACAGATTAGGGGTATGTATAATGGCGACCATGCGCGTAAAGAAACCTTAGTAGAATATGGCTTCCGTTTACCTAGTGCTCTAGAAAATAGACCAATGCGCTTTGATGAATTTGAAAGTGTATGTAATCAAGTCATATATTGTAGTGCTACTCCTGGGGATTATGAATTGAATCAAGTTCATAATCATGTAGTTGAGCAAATTATTCGGCCTACAGGCTTATTAGATCCTATTATCCGTGTTGAACCTACTAAAGGACAAATCGATGTTATATGTGATGAAATCAATGAAAGAATTAAAAAGGATGAAAGGGTCATGATAACGACTTTAACTGTAAAGATGGCTGAAGATTTAAGTGCTTATTTAACGGATAGAGATTATAAGGTAGCTTATTTACATCATGAAACTAAGACGTTAGAAAGAACGGAAACAATAAGAGATCTTAGAATTGGAAAATATGATGTACTAATTGGTATTAACTTATTAAGAGAAGGTCTAGATATACCAGAAGTATCTTTAGTATGTATACTAGATGCCGATAAAGAAGGATTTTTACGTTCCTATCGTTCATTGATTCAAACAATAGGTAGAGCTGCAAGAAATGCTAATGGGGAAGTAATTATGTTTGCAGATACGATTACGGATTCGATGCAAAAAGCTATTGATGAAACAAATCGTCGTCGTAATATTCAAGAAGCATATAATGAAGCCCATGGCATCATTCCTAAGACTATCAAGAAGGATATTCAAGACGCTATTCATGGTAAAGAAACCAAAGAAATGGCTATGCAATATATTAAGAAGAAGAGTAAGACTTCAAAGAAATCTAAAGAAGAATTAATTATATCTTTAGAAAAAGAAATGAAAGAGGCGGCAAGAGTCTTAGATTTTGAAAGAGCTGCACAATTAAGAGATATGGTCTATGAATTAAAGAGTGAAAATTAATAAATTTGTAAGAATTTATCTTTAGACTATTGATTAAAGATATGCTAAAATTTTATCAAGTGAGGAATTAAAAAAATGGCAGATAAAAAAGATTTTTTAAGTTCGATTGCTCAAGAAGTAGAAGATACTAGAAAAGGTCGAACACCAAGTAAAAAAGTAATGTCTTTTGAAGACTATGATAAACAAACTAAAATTAATCATGATGATGAAGCAATTTTAGAAGACTTACCTAAAGCAAGTAAAAAGGTAGAAGAAAGTCCTAAGATTAAAAGGGAAATTCCTAAAAAACCGGTAGTAGAAGAAATAGAATTTGATGAAGAAGATGAAGAAGAAAATTATATTTCTGAAGATGAAGGATATAATGTAGGTAATCGCCCACGTAGTTTTGAAGAAGAAAAATTAGAAAAGGTTGAGAAAAAACCAATAAAAATTGATAGAAAAACAATGATAATTATGATTGTTATTGCTGCTTTAGCTATTGTTGGTATTTATTTTGTCTTCTTTGCACCAAAGATTACCTTACCAGATTTTACAGGTAAATCTAGAAGTGAGTTAACAACATGGTTAAGCCAAAATGGTATTCAAAGTTCGGTAGTTGCCTTAAGTGAAGAATATTCAATGGAATATGATGAAGATGTTGTTATTTCACAACAACAAGCTCCAGGCAAGAAGATTCATGATGATACACCATTGAATTTCACTATTTCATTAGGACCAGATCCAGATGAATTAATTGCATTCCCAGATCTTATGAATATGGATTATGATAGTGTTAGGGCATGGATTGATGAAAATAAATTATTAAATACCAAGATTAATACGGTATATAATGACAGTGTTCCGGAAAATGCAGTAATTGATTATAATTTAAGAAATATTACAGAAAATAATTTTACACGTGGAACTAATTTAACAATTAATATTTCTCGTGGTAAGGCCCCAGCAGGTAAAGTAAGTATTGAAGATTTAAGTGGCAAAACTTATGAAGAAGTAAAAACTTGGGCAAAAAATAAGAAAATTATATTAACTAGACAAGAAGCTTATAGTGATACAGTAGAAATTGGTAAAGTAATTTCTCAAAGTGTAGAATCTGGTTCAACTATTAATGAAGGTGAAGAATTAATTGTCATTGTCTCTAAAGGACAAGCAGTTACTATTCCAAATCTAGTTGGTTATGATGCAACAATGTTAGAAGCTTGGGAAAAAGATGATAGCAATAAAGTTTTAATTGTTAGACGTGAGACATTTAGTGAGCAACCTGCAGGAACAGTTATCTCTCAATCCATTGAAGCTGGTAGTCAAGTTGATCAAGGTACTGTCCTTGAATTAGGCATTTCATTATATATGCCACAATTACAAACAAATAGCCAAGAATGGTATGGTAAAGATTATCTAGAATTAGTGGCAAAGGTAGATGAATGGAATGGTAAGGGCGCTAATATTGCGGTAGGTGCTTGGGATGGTGAAGTATGTGATGATACACTTTCTAAACCAGGACAAATTATTGAATATCGTTGTTTAGATGCCAATGGTAATCAATTGCCATATGAAGCTAATGGTTGTGCTAGACCACTACCTTTAAATGCGAAGATTTCTATGAAAGTATCTACTGGGGCATGTCAAGTAGCTCCTCCAGCTGCAAAAGATGTTACAGTACCTAATACATTAAAATCTTCTGATGATTTTATTTTATGGGCTAGTCAAAATGGTATTACTGTTACAGAAACAACTGCTGAAAGCACAACTACATCTGGTTGTGAATTATTAAATGAAGATTGGTCTTTAAGTGGTAAAGATCCTGGTGCATATTGTGCATTTAATGGACAAACTTTAACAACTGGTAAAACATATATCTTAAGAAAATATGTTGAACCAGCTACACCTGAAGCAACAACTCAATCAGTGCAAACACCACAAGAATAATAGGAGGAAACCCTATGAACTTTTTAAATCGTGCTATAAAAAATGTTATAAGAAGGCCAACTAAATCAATTCTTTTAGCTATTACTTTCTTTGTAATTGGTAATTTGGTTATTGTTGGTTTAGGTATTTCTAGTGCGGCAGAAAATGCTAAGACTTTAACGCGCAAACAAATGCGAGCAGTTATTAGTTATGAAGTTGATTATCAACAATTTTATGAAGATGCTGATGCGATAGAAAATGAAGATGAGCGTATGGAGTTTTATGAAAATTCTCCTAGATTAGATATGGAGCTTATCAATAAGATGATGAGTGATGAAAGAGTGGCTGCAGCTAATAGTTTCAGTAATTGGACTACGATGTACTCTACGGATATGGAAGGAATTAAAAATCCATATGCGGATGAAAATATGATGGGTGGGGGAACTATTACTTATGGAGATGGTACAACCTATGAATATATTAATCCAGAGTTTAAGATTCAGGCAAATAATTATCCTACGCAGATTGAAATTTATGAAAAGACTTATGAAGTAGTTGAAGGTAGATATTATACACAAGAAGATATAGATAATTTTAATTATGTTTGCTTAATTACGGATGAATTGGCTGAACAAAATGGTTTAGGTGTTGGAGATCATATTACTTTGAGTCAAAGTGATCCTACTCATAATGAAACATTGGCCCAACAGTTTAATATGGATCCAGAAGAGTTTAATTTTGATTTAGAAATTATTGGTATTTATCATACTACTAAGACTCTTGATCCTAATGATTCTAATACCCAATATATGCTTACTTATGAGGTGCCAGCTAATACTATTTTGATGCCTGCTAGTGCATATAATGAATATACCTATAATCTAGGTAAGAAACAATTTGATTATTATGCATCTATGGATACTACGGGAACATATGGAGAATATCCAAGTTTTGAAGAAGTTTCAGCAATTACTTCTTCCGTCTTATTATTAAAAGATCCATTGGATGTTGAAGATTTTGTAAAAGATTATGAAGGTGAATTAAAAGAATATAATATCTTAAATGCAAATAATGAAGAATTTAAGAAATTATCTAGACCTTTAGATACGATGTCCTTTTTTGCAAATGTAGTAGTAGGTATTGTAATCTTTACCGCAGTAGTTATCATTACTTTGGTTACTGCCTTGACTTTAAAAACTAGATCATATGAGATTGGCGTATTATTGTCTTTAGGTGTTTCTAAAGTGCGGGTGGTTATGCAACTGTTTAGTGAATTATTGATAGTGGCTATTTTAGGCTTTACTCTAAGTATAGCTAGTGGCTATATGATTGCTGGTAAAGTAGGTGATATGGTATTGGAATATCAAACAGCTACCGAAGATAAATATGTCACCGATGATAATTATGAATATATTGATCCAAATAGTTATTTTACTAATATTACGCAAGAAGATATGCTTTCACAATATAATGTTACAATTGATGCTTTATTAATTGCGGAAATATATATTGTAGGAATTGGAGTGGTATTTGTTAGTATTTTAGTTCCTTCTTGGATGATTATGCGCTTTAATCCTAAGCAAATTTTATTGAATACATATTGATGAGGAGGATGAATGATGAATTTTTTAAGAAGAGCGATTAAAAATGTAATAAGAGTTCCTTCAAAATCAATATTATTAGGAATAACTTTCTTTGTGATTGGTAATTTAGTTATTGTTGGTTTGGGTTTAACTAGTGCATCGCAAAATGCTAAGACTCTAACGCGTAAACAAATGCGAGCGGTAGTGAGCTATGAAATTGATTATGATCAATTTTATATGGATGCTGATGAGATTGAAAATGAAGAAGAACGCAATGAATTTTATCAACAAAATCCAAGAATAGATCTTGCACAAAATGATAAAATGATTGCGGATGAAAGAGTTAAAGCTGTTGATGCGTTTAACTATCGTATTGTTTATGCTCCAGATTTACAATATGTTAGAAATCCATATGCAGCTTATGATGATTCTAATTCTTATACGATAGATGCTGAAGGTAATGAAGTTTTATATCAAAATCCTACGATGAAAGTAGAAGCTAATATCTATCCTATGCAAATAGCTTTATATGAAAATACTTATGAAGTAGTAGAAGGACGCTTCTATACACAAGAAGATATTGATAGTGAAAATAAGGTTTGTTTGATTACTGATGAATTAGCAGATTTAAATAATTTGCGTGTTGGTGATACGATAACTATTGGTAATTATGCTACATATGATATAGATAATTTTGCTAATGCGGGATTAGATACTTCCAATATGTATTTGGATTTAGAAATTATTGGTATATATCATAATAATAATCAACTTGATCCAAATGATAATAATGCCAAATATCTTCAATCATATGATGTGCCTGCTAATACGATATTGATGCCTGCACCTGCATATAATCGTTATAATTATGAAACAAATGTGGTAAGTAATACTTATTATCAACAAATGTATGGTTCTGAGTATGAAATGCCTAGTTATGAAGATTATTCACAAATTAGTAGTGCAGTATATTTATTGGATGATCCATTACACGTTGAAGATTTCGTTAATGATTATCAAGATGGATTAGGTGATTATCAAATCTTGAATGCGAATAATGATGAATTTAATCGTATGGCTAGACCGCTTGATTCTATTTCAATGTTCGCTAATTTGATATTGATTATCGTTGGAGTAGCTTCAGTAATTATCATTACTTTAATAGTTGCGTTGACATTAAAAACTAGAACATATGAAATGGGTGTTTTATTGTCAATGGGTGTTAGTAAGATGAAAGTTATTTTACAACTATTTATTGAATTATTAATTGTGGCGATTATAGGTTTTAGTTTAAGTATATTGAGTGGTAGTTTGATTGCGGGTAAAGTTGGAGAAGTAGTTCTTGATTATCAAGTAGCTACTGAAAATGAATATGCATCGGAAGATGATAATAATATTATCTATTTTGGTGGAGTAGATTCTTATTTTACTCAAGTTAGTCAAGAGGAAATATTGGCACAATATGAAGTGACTATTAGTCCAATGATTATTGCGGAAATTTATATTTTAGGATTAGGTGTGGTATTTGTTAGTATTTTAATTCCTTCAATGATGATTATGCGCTTTAATCCAAAACAAATTTTATTGGATACCAATTAAAAAGGAGGATATCATGAGTAGTATATTGAGACTTGAAAAAATCAATTATGGATATGAAGATGGTGGTTATCGCCGTCAAATTCTTAAAGATTTGAGTTATGATTTTGATAGTGGTAAATTTTATACCATATTAGGACCTAGTGGTAGTGGTAAGACGACACTATTGAGTATTATTGCTGGATTAGATAAGCCTGATAGTGGTGAAATTTATTATGAAGGTGAAAATGTTAAGACTATTGGCTTGTATAAATATCGCCGTAATAAAATTGGTATTGTCTTTCAATCTTATAACTTAGTTAATTATCTTACAGGTTTAGAAAATATTGAATTGGCGATGAGTGAAACTGATAATAAGATACCTAAAAATCATAAGGAAGTAGCTTATGCTTTATTGGCTAAATTTGGTATTGTAAAAAGTAAAGCTGATCGTTTAGTTACTAGACTTTCTGGTGGTGAGCAACAACGTATTGCGATTGCAAGAGCAATTGCTTCCAATGTTGATTTAATATTTGCCGATGAACCTACAGGTAACTTAGATAGCGCTACTGAAGAAGAAATCATTAAGATATTTAAAATGCTAACTGAAGAATTTGGTAAGACAGTAATTGTAGTTACCCATAGTAATGAAGTTAGTAAACTTAGTGATCATCGTGTCTTATTGCATGAAGGTATATTGAAGGAAATTGAATAAAAAGATGTTAAAAAGTGACATCAAACATATTTGAAATAAAAAATATAGCACGTTTTGAGCATATAAAATAGCTAGAAACGTGTTTTTATTTGTAAGCGTCAAAATGTACCCATCTATAAATAAAAGCGTTCATCCTACATAATAATGATGATAGGAGGATTAGAAGA